>CAXQAV010000277.1:0-6012 GCA_964221795.1 Luminiphilus sp.
GCGATTCTCGCATGCAAAGCGGGTTGACGGGGTCAAGGAATCCGCCTATCTCGCGCTGATCGAATGCACGACCCTGCGGCTGCGGGGTTTTAACCCGACTGAACAGGATGCCCCACCCACCACGGGATGCGTCCAAGGAAAAGGAAAAAGCTCATGTCGCGCCGTTGCGAACTGACTGGAAAAGGCCCGATGTCTGGCAACAATGTCAGCCACGCCAAAAACCGTACCCGCCGCCGTTTTCTGCCAAACCTACAGGACGTTTCACTGCAGTCTGACGTTCTCGGCCGCACCTTCAAATTCAAAGTCTCCAGCGCTGCGCTGCGCACTGTAGATCACCGCGGTGGTCTGGATGCGTTCATGGCGAAAGCAAAGGACGCTGAGCTTTCTGACGAAGCGCTGAAAGTGAAGAAAGAGATCCTGAAGGCGACTGCTGCCTAAGCGATCTTTCCTTCTCGGAATTGAAACCCGTCTGGCTGGTCCGGGCGGGTTTTTCTTTGTCCGGCTCTGTGGCAAAGCTGCGCTATGACCGCCCTGCCCATTGATCCTGTCCTCCCTGCGTTGATGGACGCTTTACGCGCCCATGGCCGCGCTGTGCTGCAGGCCCCTCCCGGGGCAGGCAAGACGACCCGCGTGCCGCTGGCAATGCTGGATGCGGGGCTGACAGAGCAGAAGATCATCATGCTCGAACCGCGCCGTCTGGCGGCCCGTGCCGCGGCCGAGCGGCTGGCGCAGGGTCTGGGCGAGGATGTCGGCAGCACGGTGGGCTACCGGATGCGCGGAGACAGCAAGGCGGGTGCCCGCATCGAGGTTGTGACCGAAGGTATCCTGACGCGGATGCTCCAGACCGATCCCGAACTTGCGGGCATCGGCGCGGTGATCTTCGACGAATTCCACGAACGCTCGCTCAATGCCGATCTGGGGCTGGCATTGGCATGGGAGGTGCGCGGCGCGCTGCGACCTGATCTGCTGCTTCTGGTGATGTCGGCGACTTTGGATGCGGGCCCCGTGGCCGAGATGCTGGACGATGCCCCGGTCATCACGTCCGAAGGGCGCAGTTATCCGGTGGAAACCCGCTATCTGGATAAGGCACTGCCCAAAGATGCCCGCCTGCCCGAAGCCACCGCCGATCTGGTAGCAGAGGCGGTCAATGAAACGACTGGCGGCGTTCTGGTCTTCCTGCCCGGAGAGGGCGAGATCAAACGCACGGCAGCTTTGCTGGACGGGCGCTTGCCGAAAGACTGCGTGATCCGGCCCCTCTACGGGGCCATGCCCTTTGCAGATCAGCGCAAGGCGATTGCCCCCGAGCGCACGGGCCGCAAGGTCGTGCTGGCGACGTCCATCGCGGAAACCTCGCTGACCATCGAAGATATCCGCATTGTCGTCGATGCGGGCCGCGCCCGACGGGCGCGGTTTGATCCTGCCTCGGGCATGTCGCGGCTAGTCACCGAACCTGTGAGCAAGGCCGAAGCAACCCAGCGGGCAGGCCGCGCGGGCCGTGTGGCAGAAGGAGTGGCCTACAAACTCTGGACCAAAGGGGCAGATGGCGCCCTGCCCGCCTTCCCTCCCGCCGAGATCGAGGCCGCCGACCTTGCGGGTCTGGCGCTGGAGCTAGCGATCTGGGGCAGTGACGATCTGGCGTTTCTGACCCCGCCACCGGAGGGCGCGCGCTCCGAAGCGCGGGCGCTCTTGCAGGGGCTTGGCGCATTGGACGCGCAAAACCGGATCACGGAACACGGGCGCGCGCTTGCGGTGCTGCCGCTGCATCCCCGTCTGGCCCATATGTTGCAGGTGGCAGGGGCACAGGCCGCCCCACTGGCGGCCCTGCTTGCCGCACGCGATCCGCTGCGTGGCGCGCCTGTGGACCTCGGCTTGCGGATATCGGCGCTCAAGGGCCGCTATGACGGCCCCGGCGCGGTCAATCACGCAGCCCTTGCGCAGATCAAGGCCGAGGTACCGCGACTGTCCCAAGGGCTGGAACGGCAGGAGGCCCTGAGCCTCGGGCAAATGGCGGCGCTGGCCTATCCCGACCGCGTGGGGCTGCGGCGCAAGGGCAGCGACCCGCGCTATATCCTTTCAGGCGGCAAAGGGGCCTATCTCGCCCCTGAAGACCCGCTGGCCGGCGAGCGCCTGTTGGTCGTGACCGACCTCGATGGTGATGTGCGCGAGGCGAAGATCCGGCAGGCGGTGCCGATCACCGAAGCCGAGTTGCGGGCGCTCTACACTGACCAGATTGGCTGGGCCGAGGTCTGCGAATGGTCTAAGCGCGACCGCCGCGTGCTGGCCCGCAAACAGGAACGCTTCAGCGCGATTGTCTTGGATGACCGCGTCTGGAGCGACGCACCAGAAAACGCCATTGCCGCCGCGATGCTGGACGGCGTGAGACAGTTGGGCCTGCCATGGAGTGATGCGGCAAACCGCTTCCGCGCCCGCGTCGCGCTGATCGAGGGCCTGCCAGCCATGGATGACGCCAGCCTGATGGATAGCCTCGAAGACTGGCTCGCCCCGCATCTGAGCGGCATCCGGACGGCGGAGGCGCTGAAATCATTTGACCTCCTGCCCGCGCTGCGCGCGATGCTGGACTGGGACCAGATGCAACGGCTCGACCGCGCGGCACCGGCACATTTCGAAACCCCCTTAGGGCGGAAAATTCCCATTGATTACAGTGGGGAAGCGCCCGAAATCACCCTCCGCCTGCAAGAAATGTTCGGGGTCACCACCCATCCGATGATCGGAGGCACGCCCTTGCGGATCACATTGCTCTCGCCGGGGCAGAAGCCCGTCCAGGTCACGCAGGACATCGTTGGCTTCTGGGCGAGTTCCTATGCTGACGTCCGGCGTGACATGCGCGGGCGTTATCCGCGCCACCCATGGCCCGAGGATCCGACGCAGGCCGACCCGACCCTGCGCGCCAAACCGCGCGGCACCTGAGCTGCGCGTTTGCGTTTTCCTGTGGATATGTTATCTTTTCTTAATAATAAGAGCCTATTGGCAGGTGAAATGAAATCAGTTGACCGCTCCTACTGGACCGGGGCACGCGTCTTGGCCGCCAAACCGACTGCGATTACGCAGATCGGCGCGCTCTGTCTGCGCGAAGGCGAGAAGGGGATGGAAATGCTGATGGTCAAGTCGTCGCGGGGGCGCTGGATCATCCCCAAAGGCTGGCCCGAGGATCACCTGACCGACCGCGAAACCGCCCGTGCCGAGGCCTGGGAAGAGGCCGGTGTGCGCAAGGGTAAGGTCAGCAAAGCGCCCGTCGGCGGTTATCTGACGGAAAAACGCTATGACGACGGGCGGCGCATTCCCTGCCATGTGACGGTCTACCGGATCGACGTGCGCAAGACGGCCAATGAGTACCCCGAAGCCGGCGAACGGCAGCGGAAATGGATGCCAATTAAGAAAGCCGCGAAAAAGACGAAGGACAAAGGGCTGAGGGCGCTGTTGCGGGCTTTGGTCAAACAGGGCGATGCGCCGAAGGCTGCGGCGTAAGACTCAACCTCAATCGGAATGTCTCATTGGCGGGACGGAGCTGACGTTGCCACGCCTTATTGCAGAACACCTACCTAGGCTTGTAGCAAACAATCTGAACCGGATGGGTTCTGCCCTCTTCGATGTTTCGCGCGGCATTTCGTACAATCTGTGGTGCGAGTTTGCCCAAAAGGATATGTACCCCAAACTCCGGCGCTTCACCCTTTTCCGCAAGAGCGATCGCTGCCTTGTAGCCTTCTAAATATTTTTTACCCGTATCGGTCACCTTGATGTCTGAGAAGCCAGCCCTCTCAAGAGCTGTAACTGTCTCTGAAGGGCGCATCAGATAGGCACCGCTCCCGTCCTCGGACCATGGGACAGGGTGATGTGGTTCACCCGCCTCGCCCAGCCCGTGTTCAGTCAGTGCAAAGAACGCACCGGGCTTGAGTACCCGAAAGGCTTCCCTGAAAAAGGCATCGCGGTCAGGCACGTTCATAGTGACATGTTGCGCGTAACCACCATCAAATTGTTCATCAGTGTATGGCAACTTTTGACCGTCGCCGTGTCGGAACTGAACGCTGTTCTCCATTCCGACAAGTGCGCTCAGCTTGTTCCCCGCCTCAACGAAGGGGCCTGTTATGTCGACGCCATCCACGTGACAGCGGAACCGTTTGGCCAAGTATCGGGCCGGGCCGCCGATGCCACTTCCTATATCAACAAGGCGGTCCCCTTCTTTGATCGGTAATTCTTCGGCAAGATCGACTGTCGCCGGAAAGCCCCTTGCATGGAAATGATCGACCGGTGCGAGGTCTTCGATGGTCGCAGACCCTGGGTCGATCCCGGCCTTTTTCATGGATTCCAAGATTCGTGCAAATACGTCGTCTTTACCCCAATGGTCGGAAATGGATTGAGCGTCTGTCATGTGTGGCCCTCCAGCTTCACCGTACCTGGATACCACAAGTTGCTCGCCGTCAGTAGATGGCTTCACAAAGTCCACTCAGGGCTCGAAGCCGACCTTCGCTACTTTCAGCGCCCCCTCATACCCCCAGACAATACCGCATGATCGCCTTCTGCGCGTGCAGCCGGTTCTCGGCCTCGTCGAAGATCACCGAATGCGGGCCGTCCATGACACTGCTGGTGGCCTCGTCGTCGCGGTGGGCGGGCAGGCAGTGCATGAAGAGGCTGTCGGGCTTGGCCTTGGCCATTAGCGCATCGTTCACCTGATAGCCGCGCAACTGGTTGTGCCGCCGCTCGCGGGCGGATTGCGGGTCGTGCATGCTGACCCATGTATCCGTCACGACAAGGTCCGCGCCCTGCACGGCCTCGTTCGGGTCACGCACCGTGGTATAGAGCCCGTCGAGTGCCGGTTCAGGGTCAAGTGGTGGCGGGCCGGTAAAGACCAGATCAAACTCGAACTGCTTGGCGGCATGGGCAAAACTCGCAAAGACATTGTTGCCGTCACCGGACCAGACGACCTTCTTGCCTTTGATCGGGCCGCGGTGCTCCTCGAAGGTCATGATGTCGGCCATGATCTGGCAGGGGTGTGTCCGGTTGGTCAGGCCGTTGATCACGGGCACGGTGGCGTATTCGGCCATGTCCAGCAGCGTCTGCTCTTCGAATGTCCGGATCATGATCAGGTCCACATAGCGCGACAGGACGCGCGCGGTATCGGCGATGGTTTCGCCATGGCCGAGCTGCATATCGGCACCCGAAAGCACCATGGTCTGCCCGCCCATCTGGCGCACGCCCACATCAAAAGACACGCGGGTGCGGGTCGACGGCTTTTCGAAGATCAGGGCCACCATATGCCCCGCAAGCGGCTGTTCAGCGTCCGGCGTGCCTTTCGGCTTGCCGGCACGGGCCGACTTCATGGCCTGCGCATTGTCGATGATCTGCCGCAGATCGCTCTGCGGCGTGACGTTGATATCAAGAAAATGGTTCATGGGATGTCGCTTGAAACTTGAGGGGCGCGGAAGGCCCGAAATTTTAGAGATGGGTCATGACCTGCACAAGGCGGCCATCGCGGGTCGGGGCCAGACGGCGATTGAGAAAGCCAGCCTGACGAAAGATGCTGATGGATCGGGTATCGGTGGTATTCGGCCCGACTGCAACCATAGGAAAGTGTCGTAGCAAGTCCTCGATGCGGGCGCCGATATAGCCGACCGAGTGCCCCTGCCCCAGAAAATCTGTCTCGCCGACAAAGGTCGCGAGCGCCCGCGCGCCCTGCGGCAGGTCGGCAAACTGCGGCAGGTCAAAGGCGCGCGCGTCGTGATCGTGGATATAGGCAAACGGGTGGTTGATCAGCTGCACCACCTGCATGTCGATATGCGGATTGTCCATGTCCTGTTCCATCAGCGCAATCTGACGTTCCGGATCGGGCCACCAGACCCTGACGTGCGCCGCCGTCAACCAGCGGCGCATCAAGGGCAGATCGTCCCTTTTCAACCTCCGGAAAGAATAGTTACGCATCCGCCTCCTTGACACTGGTTGCGGCAGCGTCGAGGCGTGTGACGGCCTCGGCGATCTCGTCATCACTGATGGTCAGCG
>CAXQAV010000278.1:0-5888 GCA_964221795.1 Luminiphilus sp.
TTAGAAGCTCGTCGAGATCGTGATCTCGAAGTTGCGTGTGTTGTCTTCCGGCTGGACATCGAGCGGTTCAGTGAAGTTGAACCGCAGCGGCCCGATCGGTGTTGTCCAGAAGAGCGAGAGCCCCGCAATCGCACGACCTGTGAAGTCGTTGTAGATCACGTTGGCCCCTTGCGTGTTGCCCACATCCCAAACCGAACCATAGTCAATGAATGCACCACCGGTCAGATTGTACTCGCTTGGCAGGCCGAGCGGGAACTCGGTCTCGAGCCGCAGCACCGCGAACGCATTACCGCCGAGTGCGTTGTCGGTATCCTCGTCCCGTGGCCCGATCCCGCCTGGCTCAAACCCGCGCATCAAGCGGCTACCGAGGAAGAAGCGGTCGGTCACGCGGCTGCTGCCCTCGCTATAGCTGAGCAAACCGCCTTCAAGTGTAGCGCGCAGCGTCACCTCTTCGTTCAGGATCGCTGTTTCCGCGCCGGCCAAGGCTGTCGTCTTGATGAATTGTGTATCACCGAAGCCGAACTCCTGACCAAAACGCAGCACAATGCCTGTATTAGGGTCCAGACCAGTGCGACGTGAATCGTAGCTCAGCGTGTAACCTAGTGCATTCGTCCAGACGCCGCCTTGTGCGGCTTCTTGCACGATGACGTCACTGGCACCTGCGGCATCGTCCGAAAGATCGGTATATTCCAGCGCGTAGAAGACCGAGAGGCGCGCCGCTTCGCTAATGGGGAAAGAGAGCTGCGGCGAGATGCGGAATGTCTCTGTATCGTAAACCGCGTTCTCGTTGTCCGTTGTTGCGTAGTTCAGGTCGAAAGACCCGCGCAGATCACGTCCGAGGAGTTGCGGCTCGGAAAAGCTGAAGCCAAGGCGGCGGTTTGATTCCGCAGTCGACAGATCGAAACTCAGTCGCTGACCGCGGCCCTGGAAATTGCTCTGGCGGTAGCTGGCGATCAAGCTCGCGCCGGTGTCACTGTTGAAGTTCGCACCGAATGTGAGCGAGCCTGTAGGCCCTTCGACGACATCAACATCTACAACACGCTGCGACGCGGACGAACCGGGACGTGTGTTCACTGCAACATCCTGGAAGAAGCCGAGCGCGCGAATGCGGCGGGCACTTTCCTCTATCTCGCGCGGGTTCAGCGGATCGCCCTCGACCGTCCGGATCTGGCCACGGATGACGCGGTCAAGCGTCGTGCTGTTACCTTCGATGTCAATGCGCTCGACAAAGACACGCGGCGCAGCGGTCAGAACGTATTGGATGTCCAACGTCAGATCGCGCGGGTTACGTGTGATGCGCGGCTCGACCTGCACAAAACGCAGGCCACGATCCACGGCGAGACGCTCAAGGCGCTCGACATCGCTTGCGACCGGAACAGGCGAATAGGTTGCACCCGAGCGGACACGGGCAACACCCTCAAAATCGGCAGCGGATACGCCATTGATCTCGCTCGCGACCGAGACAGTGCCGAAGGAAAAACGCTGGCCTTCCTGAACATTGAAGGTGACCAGATAGGCATCGCGTTCACGGGTCAGCGTCACATCGACGTTCTGAACAGCGAAATCGACGAACCCGCGCGACTGGTAGAAGTCTGTCAGGACCTGACGATCTTGCGCCACACGCTCAGGCGAGAATGTGTCGCGTGCGACAAGGATCCGGAAAATCCCCGCCTCTTTGGTTTCCAGAACACGGCGCAAACGGCTTTCCGAGAATGTCCGGTTGCCCACAAAGCTGATCCGCCCGATCTCGGTGACTGCAGATTCAACAACTTCGAACACCAGATCGACGCGGTTATCGCTGCGCGGGATGATCCGCGGGGTGACTGTCGCGTTGATGCGGCCCTGGCGCGCATAAATCTCGGCAATGGCAGCTGTGTCGGCCTCTGCCTGCGCGGGGGTGAAGGCGCGGCGGGGAGCAGACTGAATAGCCGGCAGCAACTGCTCGTCATCAATCCGGCTGTTGCCTTCGATGCTGATGCGGTTGATCGTCGGGTTTTCAACAACGCGGATCACCAACTGGTTCCCGCGCGGGATAAGTTCGACACTTTCGAAAAGACCGGTATTGCGGATGTCCTGACCGGCATCATTCAAGTCGGCCGTTGTCAGCCCCGCCCCGGGCTGCAGCCCTGCCAAGCTCAGGATGGTTGCATCGGCAACGCGCTGGTTGCCTTCGATCACAAAACCGCCGAAAGAAAAGCTCTGCGCGGCAGCAGAAACAGCCGTCATCCCGACCATGACGCCGGCAATCAGCGCCGTCTTGATGCCCGACATGCCACGCGCTGCGATGCGCTCCCCCAATACCTTCATTTTGACCGCCCTCAGCAATGATCCACCTTGCCATTCGAAGTATCGACAAAGCAGGGCGATGTCAAAACGCGAACCTCCTCAAGGGTCAGGTTTTCACGGGCAAAGGATGGTGTCGTTGAGGATTGTGAATGTCATCATCGACAGGATCAGCGCCAGCCCGACAAACATGAAGACCTGAACGGCACGATCGCTCGGTTTGCGGCGCGTCACAGCCTCGTAGCCGTAGAACAGCAGGTGCCCGCCATCCAGCACAGGGATCGGGAAAAGATTGATCAGGCCGACCGCAGCCGAGAGCGCGCCGATAAACCAGATAAAGCTTTGCGCACCCTGCTCCGCCATGGATCCGCTCGTCTCGGCGATACCAACCGGACCGGAGAGATTGCAGGTCGAAATCTGTCCGAAAATGATGTGCTGCAGCGCTGAGAGCGAGGTCGTGATCGAAGTCCAGAGCCCCTCTGCCCCGAGCGAGATCGCCTCGCCAATCCCGACACTTTCGGTCTGCGCCTCAAAGAAGATCGTGCCTGTGACACCGATCAGCCAGCGGGTTTCAAAACCACCCTCTGGCAATGGCAGATCAACGCGGCGCGGCGCGATTGTCTTTTGCAGTGTTTGCCCATCCCGCCAGATGTCAAAGACCAGCGGGGCGCCATCGGCCTCCAGCACCAGCTGCTGGACCTGCGAAAACGCAAAGACAGGCGCGCCGTCAATGGCGGTGATCACATCATCCACCTTGATCCCGGCGTCATCCGCCGCAGAACGGGGACTGACGCTGCGCACGGCGGGCGGGAAATAATACGGACCTTCGACATCCATCTCACGCCCGTCGCGCATGATGGTATAGGTCAGCGTTTCAGTGAGCGGGACACGGTCAGAAAGGGCAACCGTCTGGTTCACATCGTCAAACCGCTCTCCCGCGACCGCGATCATCACATCCCCTGCGCGCAGGTCGCTTTCATAGCTTGCCGGCAAAGGGCGGAGGTCTGCAAAGGTCAGAGGCTCGACTGCGCGGCCCTGATACATGATCGAGCCCGCAAAGATCGCGATTGCCAGAACAAAGTTGAAGATAGGACCGGCCGCAACCGTCGCCGTGCGTGCCCAGAGCGGTGCACCCATCATCGTGCGTCGCAGTTCTGAAGCGGGTACGCGGCCGTCACTGCCGACACTCGCGGCATTGGCGTCACCCATAAAGCGCACATAGCCCCCAAGCGGCAAAGCGGCCACCTGCCACTGCGTGCCACGCCTGTCGGTGCGGCTGAAAACCACAGGACCAAACCCGAGCGAAAAGACTTCCGCATGAATGCCACACCAGCGTCCAACGATGTAGTGACCGTATTCATGGATCGCGACGATGATCGAGAGCGCAACAACGAAGGCAATGATCATATAGGCAAAATTGCCGAATTGCGGCAGAAACTGAAGAAAATCCAAAAGCTTATCCCAGAGTGCTGATGGCTTCGCCCGCGTAGATGCGCGCCAGCCGGTCTGTTTCCAAGACGTTATCTAGTGTCATCGGCTGCGATTGCAGCCCATGTCCGGATGACATTTTGTCCAAGGTGATTGCGACCACAGCGGACATATCAAGAAATCCGATCTCGCCTGCAATGAAACCGTCGAGCGCCCGTTCTTTTGCGGCGTTGAATACCGCCCCTGAAAGGCCGCCTGCCGCCATCACATCCTTGGCAATCCTGAGCGCCGGATACCGCGCCTCGTCCGGTGCCTCGAAGGTCAAGCTGCCGATCTTGGCCAGATCAAGCCGCTCCACCGGAAGGTTCTCCCGCTCGGGCCAATGCAGCGCATAGCCGATGGCATGGCGCATATCCGGCGGTCCGACATGGGCCATCAGCGCGCCATCGTGAAAGCCGACCATTGCATGGATCAGGCTTTCGCGATGGACCAGCACTTCGATCATCTCGGGCGGCACGTTGAAAAACTCTTTTGTTTCAATCAGCTCCATCGCCTTGTTGAACATCGAGGCGCTGTCGATCGTGATGCGCTGCCCCATTGCCCAATTCGGATGGCTTGAAGCCTCGACCAATGTCGCTGTGGCGAGCCTCTCAATCGGCCAGTCCCTGAAGGCGCCACCGCTTGCCGTGATAATCACGCGCTCTACAGCAGACATATGTTCGCCAACCAGCGCCTGAAACACAGCCGAGTGTTCACTGTCTACAGGCAGCACCGTCGCCCCATGTGCCTTGGCGCGCCCCAACAACAGTGGGCCCGCTGTCACCAAAGACTCCTTGTTGGCCAGTGCGAGCGTCGTGCCATGGGCCAAAGCTTCCAGCCCCGGCACGAGTCCGGCCGCGCCAACAATCGCAGACAGCGCCCAATCCACAGGGCGCGCAGCGGCTTCGGCTATGGCGTCGGGTCCGGCTGACACCGCAACATCAGTTCCGGCCAGTAACTCCTTCAGTTCCTGATAGCATTCCGGATAGCAGGTGACGGCGAGATCGGCATTCAGGGCACGCGCATCCTTGGCCAGTTGCGCGATGTTGCGCCCGCCTGTCAGGGCCACAACGTCATAGCGTTCGGGCGCGCGGGCAATCAGGTCCAACGCGCTTTGGCCAATCGATCCGGTTGCACCGAAAACACTGATCCGCCTCAAAAGATGACTCCCGGAACGTCAAAGACATCCGCCAACAGTATCAGGAACAGCGATGCGCCGAGCAGCGCGTCAAAACGGTCGAACAGGCCACCATGTCCTGGGATCAGGGTCGAGCTGTCCTTGACCCCCATCCGGCGCTTGAGGGCACTTTCCGCAATGTCGCCCATTTGGCCCGCAAAGCTCAACACCATCGAGATCACCACCACCCAGATCCCGGCATTCGTGAACAGAGTGAAGATAAAGCCCACAATGGCCGCACCTATCCACCCGGCAACCGTCCCGCTCCATGTTTTCTTGGGGCTGATCCGAGGCCAGAACTTCGGCCCACCAAAGGCTTTGCCCGCGAAATATCCGAAGATATCGGTCACGATGACCACAGACATCAGCCACAATAACCATGCGAAGCCATAATCCGCGCGGAAATGCACAAGCCCCCAGCCGGCAACCTGAATGCCGAGCGCAAAGATAAAGAAGGTCTTTCGTTCGGTCTCAAGCTGCGTGACGCCAATCGCCGGGACCACAAGAAACAACAACATGCCCCAAGCGGCATTATCAACCAGCTGCCCCGACATTATCGACGCTACAAGTGCCGCCAAGAGCATCCCCTTGGTCGCCTCTTGCGGGCGGATCATCATCCAGAGCTCCCAGACCATCACCGCCGTCACAAAGACCACCAGCATCTGGAACCAGACACCGCCGAGGATCACTCCTGCAGCCCCAATGGCGACCATAAAGGCGCTCGACGTCAGCCGGACCGTCAGGTCATCCCATTTGGCAGGGTTCGGTGGCGTCGGGGTCGTCATGTTCAGGCTCTGACGGCTCCGAAGCGGCGCTCGCGCTTGCCGAACTGGCCAAGGACACGGGCAAATTCGGCCGCAGTAAAATCGGGCCAGAGCGTGTCGACGAATTCGTATTCCGCATAGGCCGATTGCCAAAGCAGGAAATTCGAAATGCGGGCCTCGCCGCTGGTACGGATCAC
>CAXQAV010000279.1:0-6797 GCA_964221795.1 Luminiphilus sp.
CAAGCAATCGGTCGGCCTCATTCTCGGCAATATTATTGGGTCAAACACTTTCAACATCCTTTCGATCATCGGTCTGACAGCCCTTATCAAACCGCTTCCCGTTGATCCGGTCCTCCTCGGCGGTATGGAGCTTTGGGCCACTGTTGGCGTTACAGTGATCTTTGCAGGTTGGATGCTCGCAGTCGGCAAACTGACCAAGCGGCATGGTACGGTCATGATCATTGCCTATGCCGCCTTTGTGGCCGCGCAGTACATCCTTCACTGACCGATAGGCACTTCTCCGTGCAGAAAGGCTCAGCCTTTCTATAGACGCAGCCGTTTGCATTCCCGTGCTATGCGCCTTACCTCGGTGATAACAAAACGCGGGAGTTAGGAGGCATTATGAGCACTTCGGAAATCGGTCTTATCGGACTAGGCACCATGGGCGCTGCACTTGCGTTGAACATCGCCGAAAATGGATTTGACATCGCTGTCTGGAACCGCACAGCCAGCAAGACCCGTGAGTTCCATGACGCAGCAGGTAACCTCGCCGCGCGGATCACACCGACCGAAACCCTTGAAGAGCTTGTTTCTGCAATTCGCTCTCCCCGCGCAATCATCCTGATGGTGCATACCGGCGACGCTGTTGACGAACAGATCGCAGCGCTCCGCCCCCTGCTCGGCCCCGATGACCTGATCATTGACGCGGGCAACGCAAATTTCCACGACACCAACCGCCGCGTGAAAGAGGCAGGCGACCTTCCTTTCCTCGGTATCGGTGTCTCAGGCGGCGAAGAAGGCGCGCGCTTCGGTCCCTCCATCATGGGTGGCGGCAAGGCTGAATACTGGGACCGCGTGGCACAGATCCTCAAGGCGATTGCCGCCAAGCATGAAGGTCAGCCTTGCGCCACATGGATGGGCGAAGAAGGTGCCGGCCATTTCGTAAAGGCCGTTCATAATGGCATCGAATATGCCGACATGCAGATGATTGCCGAGGTCTACGGGATCATGCGCGATGGTCTGGGGATGGATCACGATGCGATCGGTGACACGTTTGCAAAATGGGACAAGGGGCCGCTGCGCAGTTATCTGGTAGAGGTTTCGGGCAAGGTTGCCAAAGCGACAGACCCTGAAACGGGCAAGCCCATGCTAGATGTTATTGTCGATGCCGCCGGCCAGAAGGGCACAGGCCGCTGGACAGTGATTGAGGCCCAGCACCTTGCCGCTGCCATTCCCGCCATTGACGCCGCCGTGGTGGCGCGCAACCTCTCGGCCCAACGCGAGACACGGGCCGAAGGAGAGGCGCTTTTCGGCACTGCCCCGCATCACATCCCGCACGACATGCTGTCGCTGGAGTCGCTGGAAGAAGCGCTGATCGCTGGCAAGATCCTCTGCTACGTGCAAGGCTTCAACATGATCGCAAAGGCCTCGGATGCCTTCGGTTGGGCCCTGCCCCTACCCGCGATTGCCGAGGTCTGGCGGGCGGGATGTATCATCCGCTCGGACATGCTGGATGATATGGCAACGGCACTCCGCGACGATCCCGCGCGGAACCTGATGTTCGCACCGCAATTCGCCGAGATGCTTAAAAAGACTCATGGTGCGCTGCGCCGTGTGGTTGCTCAGGCCGCGCTGCACGGGATTTCCCTGCCCGCGCTGTCCTCTGGTCTGGCCTATTTCGACGCCATGCGCACCGCGCGCGGCACGGCAAATATGATCCAGGGTCAGCGGGATTTCTTTGGCGCGCATGGTTTTGCACGCGTGGACGGCGGTGAAGGCCACCATGGTCCGTGGGGAAGCGGTAACTGAGTTCCGCGCGCCCTACCCCAGCGCGTAGCCTGCACCTCGCACGGTTCGCACCGGATCGTCGCCACCATTCTGCGTGAGCACCTTGCGCAACCGCCCGACATGCACGTCGACGGTCCGTGTGTCGACATAGATATCCCGTCCCCAGACGCGGTCGAGAAGCATATCGCGTGACCAGACACGACCCGGTTTTTCCATGAAGGTGGCGAGTAGACGGAATTCCGTCGGGCCAAGTTTCAAGGGCTGTTCAGCACGCGTCACCCGATGAGTCTCGGAATCCAGCACGATATCGTCGTAGGTCAAAACCTGACCCACCGTCGCACGCCGCACGCGGCGCAACTGCGTGCGCACACGGGCCATCAGTTCAGATACAGAATAGGGTTTGACAACATAGTCATCTGCACCTGTTTCAAGACCGCGGACCTTGTCCACTTCTTCTGAGCGAGCCGAGAGCATGATGATCGGGATGCCCGTGGTATCCGGCTTGATCTTCAGACGGCGGCAGACCTCGAACCCCGAAAGGTTCGGCATCATCCAGTCCAGCACAATGACGTCAGGCGGGTCCTCATCAACACAGAGCAGTCCCTCCTCGCCGTTCTCGGCACGGCTGACACGAAATCCCTCCGCTTCGAGGTTGTAGGCCAGCACTTCGCGCTGTGCGGCTTCATCTTCGACGATCAGGACATGAGGCTGCTGTGACATGTGGTTTAGTTCAGATCTGAGACATAGGCCGTCTTGTCGCCTTTGGGGCGGGCTTCGTCGGGCATATCGCCGGTGACCAGATAGATCACCTGCTCGGCCATATTGGTCGTCAGGTCCCCGATCCGCTCGATGTTCTTCGCCATGAAATGCAGGTGCATGCAGGCGGTGATGTTGCGCGGGTCTTCCATCATAAAGGTCAGATATTCGCGGAAGAGCGCGTTATACATCTCGTCCACTTCCTGATCGCGCTGGCGCACGTCCTCAGCCAGCGTCACGTCGCTGCGGACATAGGCGTCAAGCGTCTGGTTCAGCATCTGCTCGACCTCGCGGGCCATGCGGCGCAGCGCACCGTCAGAACCGTTGACCGACCCGAGCTCGGCGATCACGCTTGTGCGCTTCGCGATGTTCTTGGCATAGTCTCCGATCCGCTCGAGCGAGGCTGCAAGACGCAGAACCGTCAGAACCGAGCGCAAGTCCTTGGACACTGGCGCGCGCAGCGCAATTGTACGGGCCGCTTCCTCGTTGATCTGCAACTCCAGCGCGTCGACGACCTTGTCACCATTACGCACTTCTTCTGCCAGTTCGACGTCGCGGTCAGAGAGCGACTGTGCCGCCTTGCGGATCGCCTCTTCTACCAGACCGCCCATTTTGACGATCAGTGTGGTGATCCCTTCAAGGTCCCGGTCGTAGGCCGATGAGATATGCTGGTCGCTCATGGAAATGCTCCTTACCCGATCCGGCCGGAAATATAGCTTTCCGTGCGCGGGTCCTGCGGGTTGGTGAAAATCTTGTCCGTGTCGTCGTATTCGACAAGGCTGCCAAGGTGGAAGAAGGCGGTCTTCTGGCTGACGCGCGCAGCCTGCTGCATGGAGTGCGTCACGATCACAACCGAGAAACTCTGGCGCAACTCATCGATCAGTTCCTCGACCTGTGCGGTGGCAATTGGGTCGAGGGCCGAGCACGGCTCGTCCATCAGCAAAACTTCAGGGGCCGTTGCAATTGCCCGCGCAATGCAAAGACGCTGCTGCTGACCACCCGACAGACCAGTGCCTGGGGCATCCAGACGGTCTTTCGCCTCGTTCCAGAGAGCAGCCTTGCGAAGGGAGTTCTCGACGATCTCGTCCAGTTCCGCCTTGTTGCGGGCCAGCCCGTGGATCTTTGGGCCATAGGCGACGTTGTCATAGATAGACTTCGGAAACGGGTTCGGTTTCTGGAACACCATGCCGACCTTGGCACGCAACTGGACCGGATCGACCTTTGGATCGTAGATATCCTCGCCGTCGATGCGGATGTCACCCTCGACGCGGGCCACATCAATGGTGTCATTCATGCGGTTCAGGCAGCGCAGGAACGTGGACTTGCCACAACCCGAGGGGCCGATAAAGGCAGTAACGGTCTTGTGCGCGATATCGACGTTCACGTCTTTGATGGCATGCGTATCGCCATAATGGACCTGCACGCCGCGCGCCTTGATCTTGATATCTTGCATCGTTGCCATCTTCCGATTCACTGGTGTCATGTCATTCATATCTAGCGTTCCTACCACCGGCGCTCAAACTTGCGGCGCAAAAGGATGGCGATCAGGTTCATTGTCAGCAGGAACACCAGCAGGATGATAATACCACCCCAAGCCTTTTCAAAGAACGCCTCGTCCGAGCGCGCAGCCCAAGTGTAGATCTGTGCCGGCATCGCCGAGTTGGGGTCCATCAGGCCCGAGACAATCCCGTCAGGGTATTCACGGGCGACAAAGCCCACCATCCCGATCAGCAAGAGCGGCGCGGTTTCGCCCAGTGCCTGTGCAAGCCCGATGATGGTTCCTGTCAGGATCCCCGGCATGGCGAGTGGCAGCACATGATGGAAAACCGACTGCATCTTTGACGCGCCTACGCCGAGGGCCGCATCCCGAATGGACGGGGGCACTGCTTTCAGTGCGGCACGAGTCGAGATCACGATCGTCGGCAGCGTCATCAGCGTCAGCACCAGACCACCAACAAGCGGTGCGGACTGCGGCAGATGCGCAAACTGGATAAAGACTGCAAGGCCGAGGATACCGAAGACAATGGAAGGCACAGCCGCAAGGTTCGAGATGTTCACTTCGATCAGATCGGTAAAGCGGTTCTTGGGTGCAAATTCCTCAAGATAGATTGACGCGGCCACACCGATCGGCAGCGAAAGGAACAGCACCACAAGCATCATGAAGAACGACCCGATCACGGACACGCCTATGCCTGCACCGCCGGGGTTGTCGACGCCTGTGTCGGCACCAGTGATAAAGTTCCAGTCAAATGCCGATGTGATGATGCCAGCCTCCGCCAGTGCATCCACGACGTCGAGGTCAGCCGCTTCCAGAAAACGGCCATCCACAACCATTTCACGGGTCAGCTTGCCTTGCAGATAGCGCTCAACGCGGCTGGCAGCAGGCAGTTGGAATGTGGTCGGCTGTCCAAGTGCATCGGGGTTGTCGCGGTAGAACGACCGCAGATCGCCGCCGACCTTGCCCATCAGGCGCTCGATTGTGTCCCCGTCAAAGGTGACATCCAGACCACGCTCCTGCAATTGCGCCGTGACACCCTCGACGAAAATCTGGGTGTAGGCGGCGGTTTTGAGCATCTTGCTTTCGGCATCGTCGAACTGCTCTGGCGTCAGTGTGAACTCCACATTGACGACAGTTTGCGTGAATGCCGGAATGCCGTTGCGCAGGATCGCCGTAGCGAGGAACACCAGGAACCCGAGGCCGATGCAAAGCGCGATCACGCCATAAATCCGGAACCGTGCCTCGGCCGCGTTGCGCTTTTTCATCAGCGGGCTTTCAACTAGCAGTGAGCTGCTGTGCGACTTCTCCGCCGGTGTGTTGGAGGTAGCGTCGGTCATTCGTACTGCTCCCGGTATTTGCGCACGATATAAAGGGCGAAGACATTGAGGCAGAGCGTCACGACAAAGAGCGTGATGCCCAATGCAAATGCGACCAGTGCCTCGGGTGACGAGAAATCGCTGTCGCCTGTCAGCTGGCTCACGATCTTGGCGGTCACGGTGGTCATCGCGTCAAAAGGGTTAATCGAGAGGCGCGCGGCGGCCCCTGCCCCGAGCACAACAATCATGGTCTCGCCGATGGCGCGCGAGGCAGCCAGCAGGATGGCGCCGACGATCCCGGGCAGCGCGGCGGGGATGATCACCTGACGCACGGTTTCGGAATGGGTGGCACCGAGGCCCAGCGAGCCGTCACGCATCGCCTGCGGCACTGCGTTGATGATGTCGTCCGACAGTGAACTCACGAAAGGGATCAGCATGATGCCCATGACCAGCCCCGCTGTGATCACCGCCGTGCCGCCCTGCATCCATTCGACGCCCAGTGCCCCGTCCTTGCCGAAAACGTCAACCAGCAACGGCCCGACGGTCAGGAGTGCGAAAAGCCCGTAAACAATGGTCGGAATACCGGCAAGCACCTCAAGCAGCGGTTTGGCGACAGCACGGACAGATTTCGACGCATACTCGGACAGATAGATCGCCGCAAAGAGGCCAATTGGAACCGCCACGAGCAACGCAATGATCGAGATGTAGAAGGTGCCCCAAAGCAGCGGAAGGATGCCAAGCTCAGACAGGCCGCCTCGGCCCGAGAAACTCGGTGCCCATGTCAGCCCGAAGAAGAAATCACCGATGGGGTAGATGCGGAAGAACTCCCAGGTGTTGAAGACAAGGGCCAGAACGATGCCAACGGTCGTCAGGATAGCAATGGTCGCGCAGCCGATCAGAACCGCCAGCAACCCGCTTTCGACCACGTTTCTGGCGCGAAACTCTGGTGTGATCAGACGCATCGACAAGGCAAAACCGGCAACGGCCACTACGACCGTCAGCACGGCCTTCAGCAAATTCCCTGTCGACAGCATCTCGCGATAGCGCTGGGCCGCCAGCAAGGTCTCGGGGCGGACATCGGAACCCAAGGCGACGCCAACGTTCGCAAGCAGTTCCCGCACATCCACATCGCCGGTCGAGAGTGCCGCAATGCCGGCAGCATCCATCCCGCCTTCGGCTTCAAGCAGATCCAGACCTTCAGCCACGCGGCGAACGTCCGACATGATCAACCCAAGAGAACTGCCTTCCTCGATGCTGCTTTCGGGGATCAGCGAAGAGACCGCGTTGTTGATCACAAAGGGCTGGACCACCAACCATGCCGCCAGAAACAGGACAGCGGGCACCATCGCATTCAGACCCACATGGGCCGCGTAATAGATGGGAAGCGAATGCAGTTTGCGCCGGTCCCCTCCGGCTACGGCGAGAGCTCGCGCGTTGCCCATGAGGTATCCCAAAACGCC
>CAXQAV010000280.1:0-6102 GCA_964221795.1 Luminiphilus sp.
CAGCAGAGTTTTGAAGCACCCGAGGGCTGCGAAGCCAAGCTGACGGTCCAGCACAAGGGCTGTATCGTGGTGAACGTCTGGCAATGCGAAGCCGATGCGCCAGGCGACCAGTGGATCGCGCTGCTCAGCCAAGGTGGTCTGTTTTCGGTGCAGCGCGTGGACCGCGAATTCCAGTGGCTTGAATCCTTCAAGATCACAGGTGACGAAAAGCTGATCACGCCTGCACCTGACCCTGCATCGCTGGACGAGCTTTTTGCGAACCAGATTGACACATGGGATTTCACGCTGGACACCGATCTTGGCACCGAGCGCCATGTCGGCTTTGACATGCTGACCGGAGAGACCGTTGTGATCGACGGTGAAGAACTCCTCGCCACCGAATTTCAGGGCCGCACCATTGATGGCAACGGCGACCAGATCGACGCCAGCAGCGGCCGCCAGTACGTGAGCGAAAAGCACCGCATGTTCTTCCTTGGCGAGACATGGGAAGACGACAGCCCCGAGGACATCCTCGATTTCTCGCCCGTGGAATTCATCTATCCGGGCGAACAGGGCTTCTTCACCGCCCTGCCGATCTACGAATGCAACCAGATTGATGCGAGCTATCGTCCGTAATCTACCCCGAATAAAGCCCACCCATTGGGTGGCCCCGCCCGAGAAAGGAAAGACCGATGACAACATATGACGCAACGTGGGTCGCCGCCGAAGAGGCCAAGCGCAAGTGGATGGCGGAGAACAGCCTCTACAAGGCTGATGACGAACACGCGTCCTGCGGTGTTGGTCTAGTTGTATCCATCGACGGTAGCCCGTCGCGTGATGTTGTGGAAAAGGGCATCAACGCGCTCAAGGCCGTCTGGCACCGTGGCGCGGTCGATGCCGACGGCAAGACGGGTGACGGCGCGGGTATCCACGTCCAGATTCCGGTTCCATTCTTCTATGACCAGATTGAACGCACAGGTCACAAGCCTGACGAATCCAAGCTGATCGCTGTTGGTCAGGTCTTCCTGCCCCGCACCGATTTCGGCGCACAGGAAAACTGCCGGACCATCGTCGAGACAGAAGTGCTCCGCATGGGTCACTATATCTATGGCTGGCGCCATGTGCCGGTGAACACCGATGTGCTTGGCGAAAAGGCCAACGCGACCCGCCCAGAGATCGAGCAGATCCTGATCCGCAATGAAAAAGGTCTCGACGAGGAGCAGTTCGAGCGCGAGCTCTACATCATTCGCCGCCGCATCGAAAAGGCCGCTGCAGCCGCCAGTATCGTGGGCATGTATCTGTGTTCCTTCTCATGCCGTTCGATCATCTACAAGGGCATGATGCTGGCCGAGCAGGTGGCCGAGTTCTATCCCGATCTGATGGACGCGCGCTTTGAGTCCGCTTTTGCGATCTATCACCAGCGTTACTCCACCAACACCTTCCCGCAGTGGTCGCTGGCACAGCCTTTCCGCATGCTGGCCCATAACGGCGAGATCAACACGCTGAAGGGCAACATCAACTGGATGAAGAGCCACGAGATCCGCATGGCCTCGGGCGCCTTCGGCGACAAGGCCGAGGATATCAAGCCGATCATCCCGTCGGGAGCGTCTGACTCGGCTGCGCTGGATTCGGTCTTTGAAGTGCTGGTCCGTGCAGGCCGTAACGCTCCGATGGCCAAGACGATGCTGGTGCCAGAGGCGTGGTCCCAGCAGGCGATCGAGATGCCACAGGCGTGGCAGGATATGTACGGCTATTGCAACGCCGTGATGGAGCCATGGGACGGCCCTGCTGCTCTGGCGATGACGGATGGCCGCTGGGTCTGTGGTGGTCTGGACCGCAACGGTCTGCGTCCGCTGCGCTATGTGGTGACAGGCGACGGCCTGCTGGTGGCAGGCTCCGAGGTGGGCATGGTCACGGTGGATGAGGCCACTGTGGTCGAGAAGGGCGCGCTGGGTCCCGGCCAGATGATCGCGGTCGATATGGCCGAGGGTCGTCTCTATCACGATGAAGAACTGAAGGATAAGCTCGCTGCGTCCCAGCCGTTCGGCGAATGGGTCGAGAAGGTTGTCGACCTCAACAGCATGATGCGTGATGTCCCCGAGAAGGCGATCTTCGAAGGCGACGAGCTGCGCAAGCGCCAGATGGCCGCCGGCTACAGCATCGAAGAGCTTGAGCAGGTGCTGGCCCCGATGGCCGAGGACGGCAAGGAAATGATTGCCTCCATGGGTGACGACACCCCGTCGGCGGTACTGTCCAAAACCTACCGTCCGCTGTCGCACTTCTTCCGCCAGAATTTCTCTCAGGTGACCAACCCGCCGATTGACTCGCTGCGCGAGACCCGCGTGATGAGCCTGAAGACGCGCTTCGGGAACCTCAAGAACGTGCTGGACGAGGACAGCAGCCAGACGGAAATCCTGCTGCTGGAAAGCCCGTTCGTGGCCAATGCCGAGTTCGACGAGATGATGCGCCACTTCGGTGACAGCGTCGCCGTGATCGACTGCACATTCGAAGAAGGACGCGGCGCGCTGAATGCGGGGCTCCAGCGGATCCGTGACGAAGCTGAAGATGCCGTGCGGTCCGGTGCAGGTCATCTTGTGCTGACCGACCAGAACCAGTCCGAAACCTGTATTGCGATGCCGATGATCCTTGCGACCTCTGCGGTGCATTCGGGGCTGACCAAGAAAGGGCTACGCACCTTCTGTTCGCTCAACGTGCGCTCGGCTGAATGTATCGATCCGCATTACTTTGCCGTGCTGATAGGTTGTGGCGCGACCACGGTGAACGCCTATCTGGCGCAGGATTCGATTGCCGACCGCGTCCGTCGCGGGCTGATCGAAGGCTCGTTGACCGAAGCCGTGCGCCGTTACCGCAACGCGATCGACGCAGGTCTGTTGAAGATCATGTCGAAGATGGGGATTTCGGTTCTGTCGTCCTATCGCGGCGGTCTGAACTTCGAGGCCGTGGGCCTGTCGCGTGCGATGTGTGCGGAATACTTCCCCGGCATGCATTCGCGCATTTCCGGTATCGGCACCCACGGTATCCAGACCAATCTGGAAGAAGTCCACGCAAAGGGCTGGAAGGGCGGCTCGGACGTTCTGCCAATCGGCGGCTTCTACAAGGCCCGCCGCTCGGGCGAAAAGCACGCCTGGGAAGCGCAAACGATGCATATGCTGCAGGCTGCCTGCAACAAGGCGTCCTACGCGCTGTGGCAGCAGTACTCCAAGTCCATGCAGGCCAACCCGCCGATCCATCTGCGTGACCTGCTGGCGATCAAGCCGCTTGGTGCGCCCGTGCCGATTGAAGAGGTCGAAAGCATCACCGCGATCCGCAAGCGTTTCGTGACGCCGGGGATGAGCTTGGGCGCGCTGAGCCCCGAAGCTCACAAGACCCTGAACGTCGCCATGAACCGTATCGGCGCAAAGTCCGACAGCGGTGAGGGCGGCGAGGATCCGGCGCACTTCAACCCAGAGCCAAACGGCGACAACCCGTCGGCGAAGATCAAGCAGGTGGCCTCGGGTCGTTTCGGTGTGACTGCCGAATACCTGAACGCCTGTGAAGAACTGGAGATCAAGGTCGCGCAGGGCGCCAAGCCTGGTGAGGGTGGCCAGCTGCCCGGCATGAAGGTCACCGACCTGATCGCCCGTCTGCGCCACTCGACCAAAGGTGTGACGCTGATTTCGCCACCGCCGCACCACGACATCTATTCGATCGAGGACCTTGCGCAGCTGATCTACGACCTCAAGCAGATCAACCCGCGCTGCAAGGTGACGGTCAAGCTGGTGTCGTCCTCCGGTGTCGGCACGATTGCGGCCGGTGTCGCCAAGGCCAAGGCCGATGTAATCCTGATTTCGGGCCACAACGGCGGCACAGGAGCCTCGCCCGCAACCTCGATCAAATACGCCGGTCTGCCGTGGGAAATGGGCCTGACCGAGGCGCATCAGGTGCTGGCCATGAACAACCTGCGCGAGCGGATCACGCTGCGCACGGATGGTGGTCTGCGCACGGGCCGTGACATCGTCATGGCTGCGATGATGGGGGCCGAGGAATACGGTATCGGCACCGCCGCCCTGATCGCGATGGGCTGTATCATGGTGCGCCAGTGCCAGTCGAACACCTGCCCTGTCGGTGTCTGCACACAGGACGAAGCCCTGCGTCAGAAGTTCACCGGCAATGCCGAGAAGGTTGTGAACCTGATCACCTTCTATGCCACCGAAGTGCGCGAAATCCTCGCCTCCATCGGGGCGCGGTCTCTGGATGACATCATCGGCCGTGCCGACCTGCTGAGACAGGTGTCGCGTGGCTCGGCGCATCTGGACGATCTGGACCTGAACCCGCTCTTGATCACGGTCGACGGGGCCAACAAGATTACCTATGACCGCAACCGTCCGCGCAATGCTGTCGATGACACGCTGGATGCGCAGATCGTCAAGGATGCCGCGCGCTTCCTCAACGATGGCGAGAAGATGCAGCTGGATTACGCGGTGCAGAACACGCTGCGGACCATCGGCACACGCACATCCAGCCACATCGTCCAGCAGTTCGGGATGCGCAACGCGTTGCAGCCTGATCACCTGACGGTTAAGCTGCGCGGCTCTGCCGGTCAGTCGCTGGGTGCTTTTGCGGCACCCGGTCTGAAGCTGGAAGTCTCGGGCGATGCCAACGACTATGTCGGCAAGGGTCTGTCCGGCGGCACGATTGTCGTGCGTCCGCCGATGGTCAGCCCGCTGGTGGCCTCGGAAAACACGATCATCGGCAACACGGTGCTTTATGGTGCCACCGATGATTACCTCTTTGCGGCCGGTCGCGCGGGCGAGCGTTTCGCCGTGCGCAACTCGGGCGCGAAAGTGGTCATCGAGGGCTGCGGTTCGAACGGTTGTGAATACATGACCGGTGGTGTTGCGGTGATCCTCGGGGCGATCGGTGCCAACTTCGGTGCAGGGATGACGGGCGGTATGGCCTATCTCTATGACCCGAAGGGCGAAGCACCTGCGCTGATGAACATGGAAACGCTGGTGACATGCCCCGTGACCGTGCAGCACTGGGAAGACCAGCTGAAAGGTCTGATCGAGCGCCATGCCGCCGAGACCGGCAGTGTGAAGGCGACCGAGATCCTGACCCATTGGGAAGCCGAGAAGGGCAACTTCCTGCAGGTCTGCCCGAAGGAGATGCTGATCCACCTGCCGCATCCGCTGAGCATAGAGGAAGCCGCGATCCCTGCAGAATAAAGGACACGCCCCCGTAGCAATCGCACTGCGGGGGCGTTGACGTTTTGGCCCGCCCCGTGGCTTATGGATGCTGATGGCAGAGCAGAGCAAAGCGCGGGCCAAAGGCAAAAAGCTAGCCCCGAAAAAGAAAACCGCCAAGAAGACAGAAGACCAGCCCGGGCTGATCACACGGCTGCGCCGCCGTGTGCGCCGTGTCCTGATGTGGTCGGTCTTGGGGGTGACGGCGTTTGTCCTGCTCGGGACATTGCTCTAGGCGCTGATCAATCCGCCGACGACACCCTACATGTTTTCCGAAAGCCGCCGCTTGGGCGGGGTGGAGAAGGAATGGGTGCCGATTGACGATGTGGCCCCCATTATGGCCCGCGCCGTGGTCGCCGCCGAGGATGCGAATTTCTGCCTGCATTGGGGGCTTGATGTGAACGCGATCCAGCGCGCGGCGGATACGGGCGTCGGGGGTGCCTCGACCATATCCCAACAGGTGGTGAAGAACGTGTTCCTCTGGCACGGGCGCAACTGGCTGCGCAAAGCGATCGAGGCCGTCTGGACGCCTGTGACCGAGGCCCTCTGGTCCAAGCGGCGGATCGTGGAAATCTATCTGAACGTAGTGGAGTTCGACGAGGGTGTCTTTGGCGTACAGGCCGCGGCACGGCATTACTTCGGTGTCGATGCTGCCAATCTGAACCGGACACAAGCGGCACGACTGGCCGCTATCCTGCCTGCGCCCAAGGCGCGCTCGGCCAGCAACCCCAGCACATTCACGCGCAACCGGGCGGCTGCGATCCTCTCGGGCGCTGATACGATTGCAGCGGACGGACGCGCGGATTGTTTCGAGGATGCCCCTGACCGTTGATCTGGGCCGCGCCTTGCGGCATTGAAGAAAGATCAGTTTTTACGAGCG
>CAXQAV010000281.1:0-7914 GCA_964221795.1 Luminiphilus sp.
CGACGCACCACCGCCGAAGCCGAAGCAGAGCCCTAAGTCGCTGTGCCAAATCCCGGCCTCTGAGGTCAACAAGATGCTGCGCGGTTTCCCTCCCGTGGCGCCGGTCTGAGAAGGAGCGAGGCGATGATCCGACCATCTCACATGATATTCGGGCTATCAGGCGCCCTGTTCTCGGCGGCGTGGAGCGGCCATGACGCGGGCCTCTGGTGGTTTGCGGCCGGTGCTGGCGTTCTGGCCATGTGGTCGGCACTGTCGGAATCCAGATAGGAGTGCGGGTTGATGAGTTGCAGGTGCATGGGCGGTGTAGTGTTCGCACTGGTTGCTTTCTGGCTTTCGCCGTCCGTGGTTTTTGCCCAGGTTGATCGCTGCCCCACAGGTGAAATCTGCGGCGGAAGTATCCCGGGTATTCAGTACTTCTGGGCGGCAGTTCTGCTGTATCTGGCGTTTAGAACCATAAAGATCTTGCGCGCTGGCAACCATGACGACAAGCGGGAAGTCAAAGGTATTCTACTTGCGCTAGTATTGACCGGGGTCGTGATGGTTCTGGGGTTTGTCTTTTTCGGTTTCGGAGGGGCTTTCCTTGGGATGCTATCTTTTATCCCGATAAGTCATTGGCTCGAACCCGAAGACCTTTCCGATGACAGATAGTCCATCAAAGGAGCGAGGCCGTGCCGAATATCAAAGTGACATGCGTTTGCTGCGGACAGATGAAGTTCTGCCAGTCGGCATGGAAGGGAAGCGCGGGCCTGCGGCAGATCGCTTCGCACCTTTCCGAGCATGGCTGGTCGGGCGACGTATTGTCTGGTCGCGCTGTCTGCTCGGAAGAATGCCGCGCTTCGATGGCGCGTGATGTGACGCCGGAAGTCCCGGCGATTGAATCCAGATAGGAGCGAGTGATGCGCAATCTGAGAAAGTTCGTGGATTTTCACCGGGGCGAGATCGTTGTCGCCCTGATGCTTGCTGCGGCTCTGCCGTGGCTTCTGTCTTAACAGGAGCGAGGCGATGTTTAAGTGCCCAAAGTGCAGACGCGGGGAGATCACGATCTACGAGCACTTCACCGTCAGCTCGCAGATTTTCATGTCGAATGGCGTTTGCATCGGAAGCAATGGGCCGCAGGCCGGTCAGAGCCAAGGCAAATTTTCAGGTGAGTGTTGTCGATGCGGACATAAGTGGACCGCGAGATATGAGACCGGACAAGCCGCAATTGAGGCAGCTGAAGCATTTGAGGAAGTCCAGTAAAGGAGCGAAAGCATGGCCGCATTCGGCATTCTGGTGGGAGCGTACCTGTTCTCCCGTGGCGGCTGGTTCTCTGCGGTCCTCTGCGCAGGATCAGTTTCGGCCTTGTCCCTAATTGATCATCTGTGGGGCACTGATTTGGGTCGCGCCCTGGCCGAATTAACCCTGGCGATCATCCGGTAAAGGAGCGAGGCCGTGAAACTTTCCGATGAATTGAGACGGGAAGCATCAGCCATGTCGAAATGGCCGGTCCAACAGCGCGCGGTCGAAGCTATGCGCCGCGCTGCTGATGAGCTCGACCGCCGCGAGGCGCGCATTAAGCGTCTGCAAAAGGACAGATAGGAGCGAGGCGTGACCAAACACAGAAACGGCGGATGGATTCAGACTGCGACCGGACGGCCGTTCTGGCCGCTCGATCCGCGCCCGGAGGATATCTGTATTGAGGACGTGGCACATGCGCTGTCGCACCTCTGCCGGTTCACCGGCCACTGCAAGGAGTTCTACTCGGTCGCGCAGCATAGCGTCCTGGTATCCCGCGCCCTGCCCGCTCACCTCAAGCTGTGGGGGCTCTTGCATGACGCATCGGAGGCCTACCTGATCGACGTTCCTCGCCCGATCAAGCCGCATCTTGCCGGATACGAGGATGCGGAGGCGCGCGTCATGTCCGCCGTCGTTGATGCCCTCGGCCTGGCGCCTGCCATCATCCCGCCCGAAGTAAAGCGCGTGGACGCCGCGATCCTGGCGGACGAGGCCGCGCAGATCATGCTGCGCCCGCCGATGGACTGGAACCTTGCCGAGCCCGCGCTGGGCATTCGCATCGACCCATGGTCGCCGCCTGCTGCGCGCCGGGCCTTCCTGGAGGAATTCGAGGCGCTGACAGCCGTGGCGGCGTAGGCGCTGGGCAATGATTGATTGACGTGCAACCGTCCCGTAAAACGAAGCCGTTAGAAATGGAGATTGCCATGAAACGGATTTTACTGATTTCAACTCTTGCGCTGGGCACCACTCCCGCTCTTGCGGCCGACTGCAACGACCTCATGGTCGAAGTGGCTGCTTTGGAGGCCGCACTCGATCGTTGGCAGGATGCGGTCGACCTGTCTGCTGAGATCGCTTTTGACCGGCAGGGCGGCACCGATCACCTGAATAAAGCTCTGATCGCCGAGGAGAAGATCATGCCGCTCTATGACGAAATGATCCGAGCGATGTATGGGATCTGTGCCGCGGAGGCAAAGTCCGGCTGACCCGGCCACAACATGTCGATCACTCACCATGACCCCGGCTAGGCGCCGGGGTTTTTCTTTGGCGCCTACGAGCGCCTAAGCGCGCCTACGCGCCCCGCGCGCATTGCTGCAGTGTCTAGCCACGCCCGGAGCCGACCCGGGCCGTCCGGCCAGACGCGACGTCCTCCTCCCCAGAGTGTTTGGCCGGGCTTCAAATTTCGCGGAGCCCGTCCATGCAATTTCTTTCAGTCTGTTCCGGCATCGAAGCCGCCTCTGTCGCCTGGGAGCCTCTGGGCTGGCAAGCCGCGGCCTTGGCCGAAATCGAGCCGTTCCCGGCGCATGTCCTGCACCAGCGCCACGGCGCCAGCCGCCCGATGTTCATGCCGGATCCGGAGGCGGTTCCGACGCACACGCCAAAAGGTTGCCCTCGACCACCATGCGATATCGAAAAGGACCGCCGCGCCCGCGCCAACGCGATCAAGGCAGTTTCCAGCCTGCCTCTGCAAACCGACCTGCCGAATTTCGGCGACATGACACAATTCAAGGAATGGCCTGATGTCCCAATTGACCTTCTTGTCGGAGGAACCCCCTGCCAGTCTTTCTCAGTCGCCGGACTCAGAAAGGGATTGGACGATCCGCGTGGCAACCTCGCCCTCACCTATCTTGCCATCGCTGCACGCTATCGGCCCCGCTGGCTGGTCTGGGAGAACGTGCCCGGCGTTCTGTCCAGCGGAAAAGGACGGGATTTTGGCTCCTTCCTCGGGGGGCTGGGCCAACTCGGGTATGGGTTCGCCTACCGAGTGCTGGACGCTCAGTACGTGCGAACATGCGCGCTCCCCTTCGCTGTCCCGCAGCGCCGCCGCCGTGTGTTCGTTGTCGGATATCTTGGAGACTGGCGCCCTGCCGCAGCGGCTCTTTTTGACGGCCAAAGCCTGCGCGGGGATCCTGCGCCGCGCCGCGAAGCGGGGAAAATCGCTGCCCCAACTCTTGCAGCGCGCACTCGAGGAGGTGGTGGCCTCGGGACCGACTTCGACGTCGACGGGGGATTGATCCCGGAGGTTTCTCCCACCATCCGAGCTGGCGGCAACAAAACCGGCGGTGATCGACCGCCTGGCACAGACGTCGACACTTGCGAGACACTGGTGCCCTGCGCCATCCAGGAGCGCGCGGTTTCTGAAAACCCAGACGCGGCGCCGGATGGAGCAGGTTTCCGTCAGGACGGGGCGGCATACACGCTGGAAGCTCGTACGGTACCGCAAGCGGTGGCCCACGCCCTGCGCGGAGAAGGCTTCGACGCATCCGAAGATGGAACCGGTCGCGGCACGCCGTTGGTGCCTGTTTCCGTGCATGGGACACAGGACCCAGACGTTCAGGTAAACATTGCTCACACGCTCGGTCGCAACTCCGGTCAGGAGAATGCAGTTTTCACCCGTTGGGCCGTCCGCCGCCTATCCACGGTCGAATGCGAGCGCCTGCAGGGCTTCCCTGATCGCTACACCGAGATCGCCTGGCGCGGCAAGGATCCGGAAAACTGCCCGGATGGCCCGCGCTACAAGGCGCTGGGCAACAGCATGGCCACGAACGCCATGGGCTGGCTGGGCGAGCGCATCCAGCTGGTGGAGGACATACTGGGGGGCACTGCCGCATGATCCCGCCGCGCGTTGAAGCCATCCTGGAGGCGTTCCGCGGCTGCAGCAACGTGCCCGAGGTCAATGCCTGCGCCCGCGACCATGCCGAGGAGGTCGCTGCCCTTGATGCCGACCCGGAGACGCGGGTTTACGCCATCCAGATACGAAACATGGCCGCTTACCGGCGGCTGGTGCTGATCCATCACAAATAGTCGAAAGGGCAGACATGACCTGCATTGTAGGAATTGCGGACGGGCGCAACGTATGGATGGGAGGGGATGCCGCGGGTTCAAGCGGCCACCATATCGATGTGCGCGCCCACCCCAAGGTGTTCCGTCTGCACAGGCACGGGCAGGATGATATCCTGGTCGGCTACACCTCGAGCTTTCGCATGGGCCAAGCCCTCCAGTATGGCTGGGACTTCCCTGACTTGCCCGCGCCCCGCGCTGATCTGATGCAGTGGATGTGTACCGCCTTCATCGACTCCGTGCGCGATCGCCTCGGAGCGGCCGGGTTCAAGAAGACCGACAATGGCGAGGAGCGCGGCGGCATGTTCATGGTCGGCGTGCGCGGTCGCTTGTTCACCATCGACAGCGATTTTCAGGTTGGCGAGGTGGTGGACGGATACAACGCGGTCGGCTGCGGCGATGATCTGGCGCGGGGCTCCCTTTTCAGCACCAGCTTCGAAGGCGCGCGGCTCAATCCGACAGAGCGGATCGAGCGCGCACTGGCCGCTGCGGCGCACTGGAGCGCATGGGTTCGACCGCCGTTCACCGTGGACATCCTTAAGGGTGAGGCGTAGGCGCGAACCCTTGCCGCCTACGCGCGCCTAAGCGCGCCTACGCGCCCCGCCGGGCGCCCTGCACTCTCCTGCCATCGCAATCAGGAGAGTGACCCCCATGACCAAGACCATTTGCATCTACCACGGCAACTGCGCCGATGGCTTCACCGCCGCCTGGGCGGTTCGCTGCGCGCTGGGCGAAGCCGTCGAGTTCCACGCTGCAACCTATGGCTCGCCTGCCCCGGACGTCACCGGTGCCGACGTGATCATTGTCGATTTCAGCTATAAGCGCCCCGTGCTGGAGCAGCTGGCCGCCTCGGCGCGATCTGTTCTGGTGCTGGACCATCACAAGACCGCGCAGGAGGACCTGGCGGGACTGCCCAGCCCCTCGGAACCGCTGCCGGGTGAGCGACCCTGGACGGCGCATCTGGCCGCCACTGAGGCCTACGCTGGCCTCCCTGCCTGCATATTCGACATGGAGCGCGCCGGTGCCCAGCTGGCGTGGGATTTCTTCCACCCCAGCGAGAAACGGCCCGTCCTTGTGAACTATGTGGCCGACCGGGACCTGTGGCGGTTCGACCTGCTGTTCTGCCGCGAAATCGCCGCCTGGCTGTTCTCGCAGGATTACGACTTCGGGCAGTGGCACACCTGCGCCTTGATGCTGGACGATCCCCGCCTGTTCACCTGCGCCGCCGAGCGCGGCGCGGCGATCGAGGCCAAGCACCACAAGGATATCGCGGAGCTTGTCCAGCTCTGCCAGCGACCGATGGTGATCGGCAATTGCACGGTACCGGTGGCGAACCTGCCCCGCACGATGGCCTCGGACGCCGCGCACCTGATGGCCCAGGAGGAGGTCTTTGCGGCGACCTACTTCGATCGCGGCGACGGCCAGCGCGTGTTCAGCCTGCGCTCGGTCGAGGGCGGAATGGACGTGTCCAAGATCGCGGCTCAGTACGGCGGCGGCGGCCACAAGCATGCCGCGGGCTTCCAGATGCCGATCGGCTGGGAAGGCGACCACCCTGTTCGCGCCTAAGCGCGCCTACACGCGCCTACGCGCCCCGGGCGCACCGGGTGATGGTGCGCCTGACAATTCATGGAGAGTTTCATGCAATCGAAAACTGAGCAGGCTCCGGTGAAGCCCATCTATGTCCGCGTGCGGGATGTGCAGGAGGTGTTCGGCCTCTCGAAGCGGACTGTGTACCGCCTCAACGACGAGGGCCGGATCAGGATCCGAAAGTTCGGCAGCATGTCGCTGCTGAAGGTCGAGGAAATGGAGGCCTTGATCGAGGGCGAGGAGTCGCAGTCGTGACCCGCCCCCGCGTGACCGTTCAGGTTTATGCTGGCCATCCGTGGGATGGCCTTGCGGTCAATGTGATTGACTATGACGAGGGTCGTGCGGCCACAAGCCTCGGCACCTTTCGTCGGATTGGTGAGCGATTCGAGCATAGCGCCTTTCCGCGCGCCTGGTTCCCGGCTGGCGACCTGCCCGCGGCAGGAGTTTCATCGAACCGGGACCGTGGTTCTGACCGCAAAAAACACTTGGGGGACACAGTGGGGGACAGGCAGAGGCCGTTCCTGCTCTGATCCTTATTTTCCGGGGGGTTGGAGGAAAGTTTTGGTGCCCAAGGAGAGACTCGAACTCTCACGATGTTGCCATCGGGGGATTTTGAATCCCCTGCGTCTACCATTCCGCCACTTGGGCCACGACCTGTTCCTAGCCAAGCCAGAAGCCGAGGTCCAGAGGCAAAACAACCTACTGACGCGGAAAATTTGCGCCCTGAATTTGCGGCGTGGCAGAGGTTGACGGACGACTGCCCGCGTGTCACCCCGCTTCTGGATATTGGTTGAGAACGCAAGGCAGATAAGATGCTCAAACCACTGTACAACCAGACGATGGCCTTGGCCGATCACCCCAAGGCGCTCTGGTGGTTGGCGGCCGTTGCGTTCGTGGAAAGTTCGTTCTTTCCGATCCCGCCCGACGTCCTGATGATTCCAATGATCCTGGCCCGCCCGTCGCGCGCTTGGCTGGTGGCCCTGGTTGCACTGGTGGCCTCGGTTTCGGGGGGCGTTCTGGGGTATGTGATCGGGGCGTTCTTCTATGACAGCATCGGCCAACCCGTGCTCGAGGCCATGGGCAAAGGCGCGGCCATGGAGGAGTTCAACACACGCTTCAATGACTTCGGCTTCTGGGCCGTGTTGGGCGCGGGTGTAACCCCATTTCCCTACAAGGTCATCACCATCATGTCCGGCTGGACCGGGATGCCGTTGGGCACATTTATTGCGACGTCCATCCTCGCACGCGCATTGCGTTTTTTCCTTGTGGCAGGTCTGCTGTGGCAGTTCGGCACACCAATCCGTGACTTCATCGAGCGGCGTCTGGGACTGGTCTTCACACTGTTCGTCATTCTCCTGTTCGGTGGCTTTCTGATGATAAGGTATCTCTGAATATGCATCGTATTCTGATCGTGATCGCGGCTGGCGGTTCGGCGGCATTGCTTCTGGGCGCGCTTGGGTTTCAGTACATCGGCCAGATGGCCCCCTGCGACCTGTGCTACATGCAGCGTTACCCCCACGCCGCGGCGGTTGCCATTGGCCTTGTGGCCCTGTTTCTGCCTTGGGCGCTGTTGGCCTATCTCGGCGCCGCCGCCGCGCTGACAACGGCGGCAATTGGCGCCTATCACACCGGTGTTGAGCGCGGATGGTGGGAAGGCCCGAGCACCTGCACCTCGGGCCCGGTGGGGAACCTGTCCGCCGATCAGCTGATGGAGCAGATCATGAGCGCGCCGCTGGTTCGTTGCGACGAGGTGCCGTGGGAGTTTCTGGACCTCTCCATGGCGAGCTGGAACGCCATAGCGTCTGTGGCTCTGGCCCTGATCTGGATCGCGGCAGGCAATCACGCGCGCAAGCAGGGCTGACACGAAAGAAGATCAGCTGAAGCCAACAACAGCCTGGCTTCGCTGATCTTTTCTTTCTACGTATCCTTCTTGGTCGCCAGGAGAAGATTGGTCTCACTGCTCACGACACCCTCGAAGGTGCGGATCTTGGCAAG
>CAXQAV010000282.1:0-2039 GCA_964221795.1 Luminiphilus sp.
CAAGTGGCACATGCGGGTCGTCCAGCATGACCAATTGGTCGAGGACGCCGATGTTCTCGAACGACCCGGCTTCGGTCACAACCTGCGCAGGCCGCGTCCATTCGCGCCACGCGAGTGCATGGGGGCCGTCGCCTTCGGTGAGCGCCTCGGGTTCAGACCCTTGCGCATCCCCGAGCACCGCATCGGCAAGCGCGGTCATGGCGATAATATCTTCGGCGATCTCTTCCGCCGATCCGGTCTCGCAGGAGGACCGCAAGATCAGTCCGTGCTCCGACTCATGGACCTCATGCGCAATTCCGAGGATCGCGTCACGTTTGTCATCGTCACCGATCTGCCGCGAGTCATTCACACCGGGTTTGCCGGGTGTGACAATCGCATAGCGGCTCTTGAAGAGGACGCGGTCGGTTACGGGGATGGCCTTGCCGCCCTCGGCATAGCCTGTCACCTGCACCAGCAGGGGCTGGCCGGGACGCAGCCCTTTGCCCTGTCGCAGAAACGCGGTCTCGCCGTCGGGCAGACGCAGCATCATGCCGCCTTGCCCTTTGATCGGCCGATCACAGATCGCGCGGAAGATCGCGCCGGGGCGGGGTGCATCGACATTGTCGATCAGGATGTCGTCGAGCTTGCCGTCGACCATGAGGGCCGCGGCCTCCACGTCTTCGATGTGGTCGAGGATGATCATGCGGCCCTTCATGCGCGCTCTCCATAAAGAACCAGCCCTGCGGCGGTGAGCAGCCCTGCGGTCTCTGTCAGGGGCAGGCCGACGATGGCGGTATAGGATCCGTTGATCCAAGGGATAAAGGCGCCTGCGGGCCCTTGAATGGCATATCCGCCGGCTTTGCCCTGCCAGTCACCGCTGGCGATATAGGATGCGATTTCTGCGTCCGACAGGTGTTTCATCGCAACAGTGCTTTGCACGTCTCTTGTCCAGAGTCTCTCGCCGCGCTTCACGGCCAAGGCGGTGATCACCTTGTGACGCCGGCCCGACATGGCGCGCAGGAAGGCAACAGCCTCCTCCGCATCCGCAGGCTTGCCCATGATGCGGCGGCCAAGGGCGACGGTTGTGTCGGCACAGAGCACGACCTCATACGCAGCTGCACGCACAGCGGCGGCTTTTTCGGCAGCGATGCGCTTGACGTAATCGCGGGGCAGTTCGCCCTTGCGCACGTCCTCGTCGATATCCGGCGGGCGGATATCCGAAGGTGTCAGCCCCAGTTGCGCCAAAACCTCCAACCGCCGGGGCGAGCCGGAGCCGAGGACGAGTTTCAAAGACGTATCAGGGGGCAGCGTGGTCATGTCAGCGCCCTAGCAGCGTATCCACGCCACATGCAACCTTACGCTTACTTAAAGCGGTAGTTGATACGACCCTTGGTCAGGTCATATGGGGTCATTTCGACCTGCACCTTGTCGCCTGCCAGAACGCGGATGCGGTTCTTGCGCATCTTGCCTGCCGTATGCGCGATGATCTCATGGCCGTTTTCCAGCTCGACCCGAAACGTCGCGTTTGGCAGAAGTTCTTTCACGACACCTGGGAATTCGAGCAGTTCTTCCTTGGCCATGTGATCTCCTGTGTTTTTCGTCCACCAAGCGTGGACGGCGCCTAGATGCGCCCGACGCGGTTTTTTTTCAAGGGGAAATCAGCGAAAGCTGACGGTTGTGACCGTATTGATGCGGTGATCCTGCTCTGTCCAGTGGCTGAAATTCCCCACATGTCCCGTTGTGCGGACCGCCTTGATGGGGGCCAGATCGACTTCGGCCATGACCCAGGCGGTGTCATCGGTCAACCCTTGGGCGATGATCCCGTCAGGAGGCAGGCCGATATCAGGCGGTGAAAAGATGCCTGCGCAGCCCGTGCTGATGTCAATAATCTCGCAATCCGGCACGATCCCCGCCAGAGGCGCCTGCACGATCAGGCACTGCCCCTCGATCGCGCGGGCGCGACATGACTGGCGCACGCGGGTCTGGCCAGCGGGGGCCTCTGGCGGGGATCGTGCCGGATTGCGAGATTATTGACATCAGCACGGGCTGCGCAGGCATCT
>CAXQAV010000283.1:0-13255 GCA_964221795.1 Luminiphilus sp.
GTTGGTGCGCGATGCAACTTCCTTGACCATCTGTGCGCCCATGTTCTCGAACTTGTCTTCCAGTTCGATTTCCTTGGCGACAGATACACCGTCTTTGGTAATGCGTGGGGCGCCGAACGATTTGTCCAGCATGACGTTGCGGCCTTTGGGGCCGAGTGTGACCTTCACCGCATTGGCGAGGATGTTGACACCTTTGAGCATGCGGTTGCGTGCATCTGTGTCGAATTTGACTTCTTTAGCAGCCATTTTCATGTGCTCCTTGATTGATTGGGTTCAGATAAGAAGGGGACCACCCGGCTCAGAGGATGCCGAGGATGTCGCTTTCCTTCATGATCAGCAGTTCTTCGCCGTCGATGCGGACTTCTGTGCCGGACCATTTGCCGAACAGAACCTTGTCGCCTGCCTTGACGGACATTGCGATCAACTAGCCGCTGTCCTTACGGGCACCTTCGCCAACGCTGACGATTTCGCCTTCGGCTGGTTTTTCTTTGGCGTTGTCAGGAATGATCAGACCGCCAGCTGTTTTTGCGTCGCTTTCAATGCGACGGACCAAGACACGGTCGTGAAGTGGTTTAAATGCCATTTCAGAACTTCTCCAGTTCGTGTTGCTCCAATGTTAGCACTCACTAGGGTCGAGTGCTAGCATTGCGTAGCTAAGGACCGCGGCTGGGCGAGTCAACAAGACAGGCAGAGAAATTTTGCGATTTCAGGAAAGAAAATTCGCTGCGGTGCAGCGTCCCTAGCGCTCTTTGCGTGGCGCGCCGTCATCTTCCGACAGGATCCGCCATGCGTCGCCCTCAAGGTCTTCGTACTGATTGGCCCGCAGGCTCCACAAAAATGCAGCCAACCCCAGCCCGCCCAGAAAGAGCGAGACAGGAATCAGGAAGACCAGCACGTTCATAGTTTCCTGCCTTTCAGACGCAGCGCGTTGAGCAGCACTGTAATTGACGAGGCCGACATGGCAATCGAGGCAATCAGCGGCGTCACGAGGCCAACAAGCGCAATCGGCACGGCGATGACATTGTAGATCGTCGAGATCGTGAAGTTCTCACGGATACGTTTGAGTGCGGCGCGGGCCACCAGCGGCAGTTCGATCCGCGGCGCCAGGCTGTCGTTCAGCAGCACGACGTCCGACGCGGCCCTTGATGCGTCGGCTGCCGTCGCAGGCGAGACACTCGCATAGGCTGCCGCGAGGGCGCCTGTGTCGTTCAGGCCGTCGCCGACCATCAGCACCTTGCGGCCTTCGGCTGAAAGCGCCTCGATATAGGCCACCTTGTCATCCGGTTTCGTCTCCGCCTTCCAGTGGTCGACATTCAAAGCGTCTGCAATCCGTGCGGTCTCGCCGGCGTCGTCACCCGAGACAATATGGATGTCGAGGCCAGCATCCTGCCATGCGCGGACCAGTTCCACTGCCCCTTCGCGCAGTTCCGAACGCAGCTGGATCTTCTGCGGGCGGGCGTCACCGATCTGCAGACAGGTGCCGTGCTCCATGCCTAGCCAGGCGCCTGATCCCAACCGCACCTCTTTGCCCTGCCAGATTGCGCTCAGGCCCTTGCCGGTATGTTCACGCTGGTCGTGGATCACCGCAGGTTTCACATCGCAGAGTGCCGCTGCAATGGCCTGACTGACCGGGTGGCTTGCGTCTTGCGTCAGGGCACGGGCGACGGACTGCGCGTCGGGGGAAAGAGCATCGCGCGCGGCGGACGGCATTGTCAGCGTGCCGGTCTTGTCAAAAACAACCGTGTCCACTTCGGCCAGACGTTCCAATGCAGTGCCGTCTTTGACAAGCAGACCTGCACGGAACAACCGCCCGGCGGCAACAGTCGAGACAGCGGGAACAGCCAGACCCATCGCGCAGGGGCAGGTGATGATCAGCACCGCCACCGCAATATTGATCGACAGGCGGAAATCACCGGACCAGACCATCCAGAAGACAAAGGCAGCCAGCGCAAGTAGATGCACGACCGGCGCATAGATCGCTGCGGCCTTGTCGGCGACGGCAGTATAGCGGTTCCGCATCGCCTCGGCCTGATCGACCATGGTGACCATCTTGCGCAGCGTGGTGTCGGTGCCAACTGTACGGGCGCGGATGGTAAGTGGGGCGTTCATGCTGATCTCGCCCGCCGTCACCTCGCTGCCAAGGGCTACCTGTGCAGGGCGGCTTTCGCCTGTCAGGAGCGAGCGGTCGATCTGGCCTGCGCCCTCGGTGATGATGCCATCGACGGGGATACGTCCGCCCGGCAGGACCTGCACAAGGTCACCGACGATTAGTTCGGCGAAATCGACCATCTGCCGCACGCCATTGCGGATGCGCAGGACACGCGGGACCTCTAGGGCGGCAAGTTGTGCTGCGGCAGAGGCGGCGGCTTTGCGGCTGCGGTGATCAAGGTAACGCCCGATCAGCAGGAAGAAGGTCAGTGTGACGGCTGCATCAAAGTAGGAATGGTGCCCGCCGTAGATCGTTTCATAGAGCGAGATGCCCGAGGCGAGCAGGATCGCCAATGAAATCGGGACATCCATATTCAGCTTGCCCACCCGCAGCGAGCGCCAGCCGCTCTCGAAAAACGGCTGGGCGGAGTAGATGAGTGCCGGGATCGCAATAATGGCAGTGATCCAGTGGAAAAGGTGCATGGTCGCGCCGACAGCACCCGACCAGATCGCCACGGACAAAAGCATGATGTTCATATTGGCAAAGCCTGACACCGCGAGGCGGGTCATCAACGCGCGGCCATAGGCATCGCCCTCGGCACCAAGGAGGCTTGTATCGAGAACGCGGGCCTCGTAACCGGCCAGCTCAAGCGCGTCGATCATCTCCTCGGCGGCAACGGGTTCGTTCGTGCCGACCGTCACACGCCGCATGCTGAGGTTTACGCGGGCGTTGGCGACACCTTTCATGGCGCGCAGTGTCTTCTCGACACTGTTGATACAGGCCACGCAATGGATGCCGGGCAGGGACAGGACGATCTGGTTCGTCCCGTTGGAGACTGCTTTCTCCAGCTGGTCTTCAGGCAGGCCGATGCAGGCCGGACAGACGGCTGTGTCGCTCATTCGGCCCTCAGCGGAAAGCGGCGGCGGAAATGGGTGCCGTCGGGCGCCAGCAGTTCCAGCCGCAGGTTGTAGTTGCCTTCACCTGCCACGACGGGAGCGGTGATCGCTGTGCCGTTCCAGGCAAAATCCGGGGTCTGGTCGTCGTTCACATGGGTCGGGCGACCAAAGATGGCGCGGACCACCTCGGCCTGCACCGGATTGCCAGCTTCATCAAGGATGGCAACCGTGAGCATCCCGTCGGCGAGCGTCGCGCTCACATCCCAGTGGAGCGCATCCTGCGCGTGCCGCTCTGCCTCGAACTTCTGGCTGGCGACATAGGCGTTGCGGTCCTCGACCCCGGGGAATGTCGCAATGGCGTTATAGGCGAACCAGAGATTCACGGCGATGATCGTGCCGAACATACCCAGCATCAACGCCAGCATGTGCCAGCCGGTGAATTCGAATTCGCGTGTCATTGCGGGACCCTCCCGTTGAAAATGGCATCTTTGTAGGCGCGCTCGCCCGACACGATGTCCTCGACCCAGAAGCGGAACTCGGTGACGTCTTCCGTCGCTGCCGGGTCTTGGGGCCGTGCGGTCACATAGACGCGCCGCAGGAAAGTCTCGTTGGCGGGGACCGTGATGCTGCGCTCGGCAGTGCCTTCCAGTTCGATCCGCAGGATGTCGTCGGACCGCAGGGACAGGTGGAAGACCCGATCCTCGCCGTGTTTGTTCAACAAGCGGATGTCGTAGATGTTGCGGATCGACCCGTCAGACAGGGTCACATAGGTCGGGTTCCGCACGGCGGCGACGTTCATTTCGATATCGGAACGGATGAAGAGAGCGAAGACCAGACCGATCCCGATTGCAGCCCAGAGCGTTGTGTAGATGACCGTGCGCAGGCGGAAGACATGCTGCCAGAGCTTCTTGGCAGGCTTGCCTTTGGACTCTTCCTCCTGATCGGACAGGGCCAGATAGTCAATCAACCCGCGCGGCCTGCCGATCTTGGCCATGATGTCATCGCAGGCGTCGATGCAGAGCGCGCAGGTGATGCATTCCATCTGCTGGCCGTCGCGGATGTCGATGCCTGCAGGGCAGACATTGACGCAGGCCATGCAGTCGATGCAGTCGCCGGTGCCTTCGGAATTCTTCTTGCCGCGTGGTTCACCCCGCCATTCACGGTAGGCAACGGTGAGCGTTTCAGGGTCCATCATGGCACCCTGAATGCGGGGCCATGGGCACATGTAGTTGCAGACCTGTTCGCGCATGAAGCCACCGAAAACAAAGGTCGTGGCTGTCAGCACGCCAATGGTCGCCCATGCGATGGGAGGTGCGCTGAACGTGGCGAGGCTGACAGCCAGAGTGGGGGCGTCCGCAAAGTAGAAAACCCATGCGCCGCCCGTTGCGACCGAGATCAGGAGCCAAACGGTCCACTTGGTGAGGCGCAGGCGGAACTTGCGAAAGTCCCATTTGGCGTTCCACAGGCGAACCCGCGCGTTGCGATCGCCCTCGATCCAGCGCTCGACAAGGATGAACAGGTCGGTCCAGACTGTCTGCGGGCAGGTATAGCCGCACCACACACGGCCCAGAGCCGAAGTGAAAAGAAACAGACCCAAGCCCGCCATGATCAGAAGACCCGCCACAAAGTAGAACTCGTGCGGCCAGATCTCGATCCAGAAGAAATAGAACCGCCGGTTGGCCATATCCAGAAGCACCGCCTGATCAGGCAGGCTCGGGCCGCGGTCCCAGCGGATCCAGGGTGTGAGGTAGTAGATACCCAAGGTGACCGCCATCACCCACCACTTCAGGGTCCGGTAAAAGCCTTTGACGCGGCGCGGGAATTTCGGTTCCCGTGCCGCATAAAGTGGTTGGTTCTCAGTCGTCGACATCTTGAGTCCATCAGGAAGAGTTTTCTGTTCGCATGATGGGTTCTAAGGGAATCGTAGGTCGATTCCTTGATGTGGATCAAGGGTTGCGGCACCCCCTCGAAAAGGGGTGTCACAGCGGTCGTGTTCTCTCTGATTGCCTTACTGCTGCGGGCGCTCGGCCCAGCCCGCAAAGATCTTCTCCAGCGCGACCACGGCGTAGTAGAGCAGGATACCCAGCACCGCGAGGGCGATCAGCACCGCGAACATCAGCGGGTAGTTGGAGTTCGTTTGGCCGGACAGGAACAACGCTCCCAACCCGCGCCCATGAGGGGAAATGATCTCGACCAGATTGGTCCCGATGAAGGCCAGCGTGACCGAGACTTTCAGCGCGCCAAAAAACTCGGGCAATGTCTTGGGCAAGGCGATCTTGCGGAAGATCGTGAAACGGCTGGCGCCCAGTGACCGCAGGATGTCACGGTATTCGGGTTCTAGCGTCGACAGGCCGATGCCGACCGAGACCGCGATCGGGAAGAACGAGATCAGGAAGGCCATCATCACGGTGTTGAAGTTATGCTGTCCGACGAACAACAGGGCAAGCACAGGCACCAGCGTGGCCTTGGGGACCGCATTGAAACCCACAAGCAGCGGATAAAGAGCATCGCGCGCGATCCGTGAAAAGCCCATGATCATGCCAAGGCCGGTGCCGAAGATTACGGCCAGTAAAAGGCCCAGAACGGTCCGCCAGAGCGTATCCCATCCGCCTGAAATAAAGAGCGACCAGAACCGGTTATAGGCGGCAGGCAGGTCCGAGGGCGAGGCCATCACATAGTCGGGCCAGCCGTTGACCCAGACCAGCGCCTCCCAGAGTCCGACAAAGATCAGGATGGCGACAACAGGGATCGCGATTTTCTGAAACGTCTGCATCAGTGAAGTCCTGCCTCTGGGTCGCGGCCTTGGGCGATCTTGATCTGGTCCCGCAAGGTGGCGAGCATCTCGGCACATTCGGGCGTGTAGAGACCGTCGATTTTGCGCAGACCCTCGGCCTGCGGGTAATGCACATCCAGCACGAATTGCGTCGTGGCAGGGCGGCCCGACAGCACCATCACTTGATCACCGAGGTAAACGCTTTCGCGCAGGTCGTGGGTGATCAGCACGGCGGTAAACGGCTCCTGCGCGCGCAATGCGTGCATGGTCTGCCAGAGATCCTCGCGGGTGAAGGCATCCAGCGCGCCGAAAGGTTCGTCCATGATCAGCACTTCGGGCTTGTGGACAATCGAGCGGCAGAGCGAGGCGCGCTGACGCATACCGCCGGACAATTCCGAGGGCCGCTTGTTTTCGAAGCCGGAAAGACCAACGAGTTCCAACAGCTCTTCCGCGCGGGCGACACGGTCGGCGCGGGGCATGCTGGGGGCGACGATTTCCAGCGGCAGGATGACGTTTTCAAGAATGGTCCGCCATTCCAGGAGCACCGGGTTCTGGAACGCCATGCCGACGGTCTTGCGCGGGGATTTCACGCGCTCGCCATGCAGCCAGACTTCGCCCTGATCGGGTTTCATCAGTCCGGCAACCAGCCGCGTCAGAGTGGATTTGCCACAGCCCGAAGGGCCGACAACGGCGGCGAACTCGCCCTCGGGCACGGACAGGTTCAGGTTGTCCAGAACCGGTAGGGGGCCGTTGGGTGTCTTGTAGGCGTGGGTCACGCCCTTGATTTGAATGAGATCAGTCATGCGGTGCGGCGCCCGCCCCGCAGGGCAGGCGCCAGTCCTTAATTACTGCAGCATCCGCGCGTCGGCGGCTGGCAGGTAGCTTGCGTCGAAATAGAGCGACATATCGGGTTCGTTGGTGAACTCGTAGACCGATTTGGTCTGTTCGATGGCGGCGGCCATGCGGTCTGCATCAACGCCACCCATGCCGTTTGCGACCACGTAATCGGTTAGCACGTTGGCATCGATTGCCATCTGCAGGCGCTCGGTCTCCAGACCTGCATCGGCCGCGGGGTTACGCTCGATCAGAGATTCGACGGCTGTTGCAGGATCGGCAATCGCCGCTTTCCAGCCGGCAGCAACCGCACCGAGGAAGCCCGTGACGATTTCGGGATTGGCGGCGGCAAAGTCTGTGTTGACGATGATCGCGTTGCCATAAAGCTGCACACCGTGATACGCCATCAGGATGACGCTGATGTCATCGGCAGGCACGCCCAGACGCTTGAGGTTCAGCGTCGAGGAGAAGGAGAAACCGGTGACAGCTGCAACCTGACCTTCGGCCAGCATCGGCTCGCGGGTCGGGAAGCCGACGGGCTCGACCGTGATCGCGCTGACGTCGAGGTTGTTCTCGGCAGCAAAGATCGGGAACTGAGCCCATGCGCCATCTGGTGGCGGAGCGCCAAGCACACGGCCTTCGAGGTCGGCAGGGGCTTCGACGCCCAGCGACTTGCGGCCCACAACAGCGAATGGCGGCTTGTCATAGACCATCATCACGGCCTTCACAGGCGCGTCTGGGTTCTGGTCGAGAAAGCGCATCAGGCTGTTGATGTCAGCAAAACCGATCGGGAAGGCGCCTGTGGCCACTTTTGGGATTGCGTCGAGCGAACCGTTGCCTTCGGAGATCGTCACATCAAGACCGGCCTCGGAAAACAGGCCAGAGTCGACGGCGAGGAAATAAGGGGCGGCTGGGCCTTCGAACTTCCAGTCGAGAGCGAACTGGATTTCGGTTTGCGCGCTGGCGCTATTGGCTGTGCCCATAACCGCAAGAGAGGCGGCGAAGGCAGCAGAGACGAAACGATTAAACAAGGGCAGACTCCTTTTGACTGCGTGGAATGCGAGAAGAGTTTTCACGTCAGCGAAGGAAGGTGAACCCGGCCCGCACATTCCAGACGCCTCACCTTAGCCGTGATGAAATTTTAGGCAACTTTTATTCCTTGCGCGGAGAGCGCGGGCAATTCGCATGAAGTCAGCCGAGACCACTTTGGTGGCCGTCGGGTTTTTCGGTCTCGCCTTTGATGCAGAACAGGCGTAATCGAAAATCTATGAAGATCATCCGCCTTGAAGACGCACAAAGCCTGCCGCTCTGGCGTCGGCCCACCTCTTTGCTGTTTGTGATGGCGATGGCCATGCCGGTGGCCTTTGCCACTTGGTCTGCCTTGCTCAACAACTTCGTCATCGAGGTGGCAGGCTTTGACGGCTCGGACATCGGATGGCTGCACACGGTCCGCGAAATCCCCGGTTTTTTTGCCATCGGCGTGATTGCCCTGATCATGTTCATCCGTGAGCAGATCCTTGGGCTTGTGGCCTTGATCATGTTGGGGGCGGCAACCGCTGTTACGGCGGAGCTCCCCCAGATGGCGGGCATCCTGACTGTGACCATGCTGTCTTCGATCGGCTTCCACTATTACGAGACCGTCAACCAGTCGCTGCAGTTGCAGTGGATCGAAAAGAAACGCGCGCCGCAGACACTGGGCTGGATTCTTTCGGCGGGGTCCGGTGCCACGCTGCTGGTGTATCTGCTGATCGTTGTGACTTGGGAAAACCTTGGTCTGACCTACAGCACCGTCTACTGGCTGTCGGGTGGCTTTACCGCTCTTGTTGCTGTTGTCTGCCTCTTTGCCTACCCGCAGTTCGAAAGCCCGCATCCGCAGACGAAGAAGATGGTGCTGCGCAAACGCTACTGGCTCTATTACGCGCTGCAATTCATGTCGGGCGCGCGGCGTCAGATTTTTGTTGTCTTTGCGGGTTTCATGATGGTCGAGCAATTCGGCTTTGCCGTCGATGACATCACCAAGCTCTTTATGGTCACCCTCCTGATCAACATGCTGGCTGCGCCCTTGCTGGGACGGATTGTGCAGTTCTTTGGGGAACGTCGCGCGCTGGTTTTCGAATACGTCGGGCTTTGTCTCGTGTTCTTCGCCTACGGCGGGATCTACTACTTTGGCTGGGGGGTCGTGCTGGCGACGGTGCTCTACATCGTGAACCACATCTTCTTCAGCCTCGCGCTGGCGATTAAGACCTATTTCCAGAAAATCGCCGATCCGCAGGATATCGCGCCGACAGCGGCGGTGGCCTTTACCATTAATCATATCGCGGCAGTCTTCCTGCCTGCGATGCTCGGTTATGTCTGGCTGCAATCGCCCGGCCTGGTCTTCCTGATGGCGGCTGGCATGGCGATCATTTCGCTGCTTCTGTCGCTCCTGATCCCACGTCACCCTGCGCCGGGTCACGAAACCGTGTTTCAGGCCCGTTTGGTTGCTGCGGCAGAGTAGTAAACGCGACGAGAATCCCTATATCTTCGCCGTGAGACATAGGAGAGCTGCATGTTTTTTGTGAACACCGCCAAAACCCAGATGGTCGCGCCAGAGGCTGCCTTGCCCGGGCGCGATACGCCGATCCCCACTGCCAAGACGCACTTTGTCTATGGCACGCCGTTGCTGGCTGAGGTGCCCGCAGGCATGGAAGAAGCAATGTTCGGGATGGGCTGTTTCTGGGGTGTCGAGCGCATGTTCTGGAAGCTCGATGGCGTGCAATCCACGATGGTCGGATACGCGGCAGGCTATACCCCGAACCCCACCTATGAAGAGGTCTGTACCGGCAAGACCGGTCACAACGAAGTGGTCCGCGTGGTCTATGATCCGTCGGTGATCAGTTATGACGAACTGCTGCGCGTCTTCTGGGAAGGGCATGATCCCACGCAGGGTATGCGTCAGGGCAATGACCGGGGCACGCAGTATCGCTCGGGTATCTACACCTACTCGGCTGCGCAGAAAGAGGCAGCTGAGGCATCAAAAGTCGCCTTTGCCCCGCGACTGACAAAGGCAGGCTACGGTGCCATCACGACCGAGATCATCGACGCCCCCGCGTTCTATTTCGCAGAGGAATATCATCAGCAGTATCTGGCCAAGAACCCCAACGGATATTGCGGCATCGGTGGGACTGACGTGACCTGCCCGATTGGGGTCGGCGTCTAGACCGCGATGCGGGGGCATCATATCGCACGCGTTGCATTGGCGCCTGTCCTTCTGGGGCAGGCGTTCTACGTTCGCAACCGCGTGCGCGTCCTGCCCGAGGCTCATGGACCGCGAGAGGGGCAACGTGGCCAAGGGCCGCGCCTGCGCCTGTTGATCCTGGGTGACTCGTCAGCGGCCGGTGTCGGTGCAGCGACGCAGGATGCAGCGCTCCTCGGGCGAACCGTTGCCCGGCTGTCGCAACAATTCTCGGTCGACTATCGCCTGATTGCACAAACCGGCGCCCGCACGCGCGATGTGCTCGGGTGGCTGGAAGATCACGATGGTCACTATGATCTGGCGATCACTGCGCTCGGCGTCAACGATGTCACAAAGGCAACATCGCTAGAGCACTTCCTGAAGGGTCAGACGTCCATCTGGCACCGGTTGCGTGCGAAGCATAGAGTCCGGCGGATCGTTGTCTCCGGCGTTGCGCCAATCGGTCTCTTGCCGGCTTTGCCGCAGCCCTTGCGCTGGGCGGTCGGTGCGCGGGCTGACGATTTCCGGCAGGCGCTGGACCGGTTGGCCGCCTCCTTCGAGGACGTGTCTCTGGTCAACTTCAATGATCCGCTCGTGCCCGAAGAAATGGCCAGCGACGGTTTCCACCCGGGGCCCGCCATCTATGACAAATGGGCGGAGGCGCTGGTCTCAAGGGCGCTTGAGGGTGGCGGGATTGCTTGACCTTGCAGGTCCGGCACCCTAACCCGAGCACAACTCACCCAAGGGGCTGCCATGACAACCTTTACCGCTTTGACAACTTTGGCTGGCGAGGATGCCGCCTATGATCTGGCCGAGGCGCTTGAACAGCTGAGCCCCGAACCCACCGGCGTGGGCGTTTTCGAGATTGAGGACGGGTCGGGCCTTTGGGAGGTTGCAGCGTATTTCCTTGAATGGCCGGATGCGGCGGCCCTTGCTGTGCTCTCGGCACTGCACAAGGCAAAGCCATTCAACATTTCCGAAGTACCGGATCAGGACTGGGTCGCCAAAGTGCAGCGCGAACTTGCTCCTGTCGAGGCGGGGCGCTTCTTTGTCTATGGCAGCCATGATGTCGATAAGGTGCCGCAGGATCGTGTCCCCCTTTTGATTGATGCGGCGATGGCATTCGGAACAGGGCATCACGGGACGACAAAAGGCTGTCTCGAAGCCTTCGATTACCTCCTGACCGAAGGATTTTCAGGCGGAAGGATCGTTGATGTGGGCTGCGGAACGGCTGTCCTCGCCATGGCCGCGGCCAAGGTCCTGCCCGACACCGTGCTGGCCAGCGATATCGACCCCGTTGCAGTGGACGTCGCCCGCGCCAACGTGGCCGCAAATGGGCTGGAAGGGCGGGTGGCCTGCTGCGTCGCGGCAGGGTTCGATGCCCCTGAATTGCAGGAAGGTGGCCCCTACGATCTGATCTTTGCGAATATCCTCAAGGGACCACTGGTCGCACTTGCTCCGCAGATGGCTGCGCATGTCACACAAGGCGGAAAGCTGATTCTCTCGGGGATTCTGAACGAACAGGCCGACGATGTGATCGCGGTTTATCAGCAAAACGGGTTCAATGTGGTGCGTAGATCGGTTATTGTTGACTGGACGACACTAGTTTTGGGCAGAAAATGACCGATTTTGGGTCTTTCGCGCAGGGGTCGCTATCAAACCGCTTGTTTGGATGAGCGAACGGGCTGATTATAGTAACGTTCATATTTGTTTTGGAGGGCTTCAGGTGCAACCTAACGTCCCATTCGATAAAAGACTCAAAGAGATTAACCGCCGCCATGAGAAGATGGCCAACGGTGTTGTGCGCCGCGTCAACGCAGACGGGCTGATCGTCGCTCGTCCTCGCGCCTACCGTCCCCGCTTCCCATTGAAGGGCCTGATCGTTGTTCTGGCGATTGGCTTTCTCTTCAAAGGTTTCCTTTTCGCCTACCTTGGTGAGGAAGGGTATAGCGAGCGTCTGACAAAGCTGCAGTCAGGTGCTGCAATGGAACAAGCGGGCGCTTGGGTCATGCAACCTGATCCGGCGACCAAGGCGATTGCCGGGCTTCTCCAAACGGTTCTTCCGCAGTAAGGACGCCACCGCAAACAGCAAAAAGGCCGCGCTGGAAACAGCGCGGCCTTTTGTTTTGTCAGTGATCGCGGATCAGCGGGTGATGCGGTCAGCGATTGTGTCGATGTCGCCGTAGCACAGACCGATATCGTCCAGTTCACGTGCAGACAGCTTGGACAGCGAGTTGCGAGTTACGCGTGCATCGTTCCATGCGGCGATTGCGCCAAACATCGAAACGAAGAAAGACGAGACGCGGCCGAAAGACAGGCCGACGACGGGGCGGGAGGTTTCAAAAACGGCCATTGCCATGTTCCTTGTTCAGTTGCTGCTCTGCAGCGAATAATTCGATGGGCGGCATCTAGGGGGGACAAAGGACCGTGGCTAGTGTCTTTTTCACATGGGTCATATGCGTTTTCTGCATGTCTCGTCGAATTGCGTCAAAATTGCGGAAACGCCTTGTTTATAAGGCGGTTCCCGCGTCGCTTTACATCGACGAGGTGGCGTTTTCGGTCCGGAATTTGCCAAAACCCCTCCATTGCAATTGTGCAACGCTCTTGGTGTTTGTTCGCGTTTTGTGCTAGCGATTTTACAACAGATAAAAATACGGGGCGAGCAATGCGCATTTTGGGGATCGATCCGGGCCTGCGCAACATGGGTTGGGGGGTGATCGAGGTATCCGGATCTCGAATCAGCCATGTGGCCAATGGCATCTGTCATTCACAGGCCGGAGACCTCGCGCCACGGCTTTTGTCGCTGCACCAGCAACTCACCGATATCTTCGCAACTTATCAGCCGGACTGTGCTGCCGTTGAGCAGACTTTTGTGAACAAGGACGGAGTGGCGACCCTGAAACTGGGGCAGGCGCGGGCGATTGCGCTTCTGGTGCCTGCGCAGGCGGGCGTGCCGATTGGTGAATATGCCCCTAATGCTGTCAAAAAGGCCGTGGTCGGTGTCGGCCATGCTGCCAAGCAACAGATCGAACATATGGTCAAGATCCAGCTTCCGGGTGTGAAACTCGCCGGACCCGACGCAGCGGACGCGCTGGCCATCGCCATCTGCCATTCCTTCCACGCCCAGTCCCACAACACGCTTGCGAAAGCTTTGGCGAGGGCGGGCGCATGATCGGCAAGATTGCGGGCAGGCTGGAATACCGCGCAACGGACCATGTGCTGATCGACGTACGCGGGGTGGGCTATCTCGTCTATGTCTCGGATCGCGTCATGGCCGGCCTTCCGCGCAACGGCGAGGCTGTCGCTCTCTACACCGACCTTCTGGTGCGCGAAGATAACCTGCAGCTTTTCGGGTTCACGTCGCTGGTTGAAAAGGAATGGCACCGTCT
>CAXQAV010000284.1:0-2228 GCA_964221795.1 Luminiphilus sp.
TTGCCCGGTTCGGCAGTGTGCATGACGCCAGCCACATCACCGTCGGTGATCAGACGGATGGCAGCGCCGGTGCTGCGCAACTCGGCAATCATGTCTTCGTGGCGCGGGCGTTCCAGCACGCAGACAGTGATGTCATTGGTCGAGCAACCCTTGGCCGCAGCAAGCGCCGAGACACGTTCGGCGGGCGACATATCCAATGTCACCACACCGCGGCGGTAACCGGGTCCAATGGCGAGCTTGTCCATATAAACGTCAGGCGCGTGCAGCATCGACCCGCGTGGTCCCATCGCGATCACGGCGAGGGCGTTGGGCATGTCCTTGGCGGTCAGCGTCGTGCCTTCCAGCGGGTCGAGCGCGATATCCACTCCGGGTCCGTTTCCGGTGCCGACCTCTTCGCCGATATAGAGCATCGGGGCTTCGTCACGCTCGCCTTCACCGATGACCACGACACCCGCAATGTCCAGCTTGTTCAACTGGTTGCGCATGGCATCCACAGCGGCCTGATCCGCGGCCTTTTCGTCGCCGCGTCCGATCAGAGAGGCGCAGGCAATGGCGGCTGCCTCGGACACGCGGGCGAGGCCGAGCGAGAGGTTACGGTCGTTGAAATCTGGCGTTTTGGGCATGGCGCATCCTTTGGTGGCTTATGCCCCGTAAAGCCTCTTGCTCTGCTGCTCGCAAGACTGTTTGCGCTAAACCGCCTCGATCCTGATCGCGACAGGGTCGCCGACGACAACGCCGGTGCCGGAAAAGCTGGTAATGGCTTCGTCCAGTGCTGTGCGCGTGGTCTTATGCGTGACGATCAGCACAGGGGCGGTGGTGTCCGAATGGTCATACTGGCGCATACGGTCGATCGAGATACCGGCCTCGCCTAAGGCTTTGGCGACTTTCGCCAAGGCACCGGGTTTGTCGACCAGTTGCATCCGCAGGTAATAAGGAGCTGGCACGGCGGCGCGGGCCGCGCGGGCCTTGCGCAATGTCTTGGCAGGCTGGCCGAAGGTCGACACGCGCAGGCCGCGCGCGATATCCATCACATCGCCCATCACTGCGCTGGCTGTCGGACCTTCGCCTGCTCCCGGGCCGCGCAGGACCACTTGGGTCACGGCGTCGCCTTCCAGCACGACCATATTCGTTCCGCCCTGCAACTGGCCAAGGGGCGAAGTGTCGGGCACAAGGCAGGGCGACATGCGCTGCTCGAGCCCGCGGCCCGTCATCTGCGCAACGCCGAGGAGTTTGATCTTGAACCCCCTGTCAGCGGCCTGCCGGATATCCTCGATCGTGACCGACCCGATGCCTTCGAGTTCCACGGCGTCGAAATCAACCTGCGTTCCGAAGGCAATCGAGGACAGGAGCGCCAGCTTGTGGCCCGCGTCGATGCCGCCCACGTCGAGTTCGGGATCAGCTTCGAGATAGCCAAGCGCGTTGGCCTCGTCGAAGACCTCCTGATAGGTCAGGCCTGCATCCTCCATCCGCGTCAGGATATAGTTGCAGCTGCCGTTCATCACGCCCATCACGCGGGTGATTTCGTTGGCGGCTAGCCCTTCGGTCAAGGCCTTGACCACGGGGATGCCACCGGCGACCGCTGCCTCGAAGCGGATGACGTGGACTTTCTCTTCGGCGGCTTCAGCCAGTGCCTGCCCGTGGATCGCCAGAAGCGCCTTGTTGGCGCTGACCACATCCTTGCCGGCGGCAATCGCCGCTTCGGTTGCGTCCTTAGCGGGGCCTTCGTGGCCGCCCATCACTTCGACAAAGACATCGATATCGTCGCGGCGGGCGAGGGCGACGGGGTCGTCCTCCCAAGCATAGGCCGAAAGATCGACGCCACGGTCCTTGTCTTTGGAGCGGGCCGAGACAGCCACGATCTCGACCGGACGGCCAGCACGCGCCGTCAAAAGGTCTGCATTCCTCTGCACGATCCGCACGACCCCAACACCGACTGTGCCCAAGCCTGCGATGCCCAAACGAAGAGGTGAAGTCATGTCCTGCGATCCACTTTTGAAATGCGTCGGAAGCGGTCTAGCGGTTTGCTGTGGCTACTGCAACGCGGCGATGTCGATCTGCCGGATTTGGGCGGCGCGGGCGCGCAGGGCGGCGGCCCGTGCGGCGAGCTGGTCAGCGTCTTCGCCGGTTGCGGTCGGCAGAGTGGGCAGCGGCGTCAGCAGCGGGTAGGGGGCTGCGCGGGCGCTATCGCTGATCGTGCCTGTCAGCTCTGGGAAGGGCGTGCAGGCGGC
>CAXQAV010000285.1:0-4033 GCA_964221795.1 Luminiphilus sp.
CGTCTTGATGTTGGTGATCGTATCGACAACCTGCCCTGTCACCATCGCCCGGGCCGCCGCGCGCGATTTGGACCGCAGCCGAACGCGGGGCATGAAATAGCGGATCATCAGGACATAGCCCGCCGTCCAGACCGCCAGCAGCAGCGCCGCCCGCGCATCGACGGTAAAGAGCAGGGCCACCGACCCGATCAGCGACGCCAATGCGAAAGCCACCGTATGGATCATGTCGATGACCAGATCAGTCACGGCCCGCGCAGCCTGCATCTGCTTTTGCGCAATACGGCCCGCGAAATCGTCGTCAAAGAAGGTCACCGACTGCCCCAGCGAATGGCGGTGCAGCCGAGAGAGGACAAGGTTTGCCAGCGCGGGCGCGAGCGAGACTGTCTGCAGAAGGCTCGACAACCCGAGAACCGCAGGGCGGAGGACAAGGAAGAAAACGGTCACACCGGCCAGCAGCAGAACGTTGTCGGTGAAATAGCTGTCCGGCCCCGACGTCAGTGTCGCATCAATGACCCAACCCAGCATCAGGGCTGTCATGACCTCAAGCACACCGCCAAAGGCCGAAAGCGCAGCAGCGCCCCACGCCAGTTTGCCGCTGCCGTCCAGACACCAGCGGATAAACGCCAAAAGCGACTTTGGCGGCGGGGCCTCGGCCCGCGCGAAAGGATCAATCAGTGCGTCCAGCTTCATTCCGCAACCTGTGCTGCATCCTCGCCCAGAAACCCGCCCGACTGACGCGCCCAGAAGCGTGCGTATTGCCCATTTGCCGCCAGCAGGTCTTCATGGGTGCCGTCCTCGACGATACGGCCCTGATCCATCACGATAATCCGGTCCATCCGCGCGATCGTCGACAGACGGTGCGCAATCGCGATGACGGTCTTGCCGTCCATCATCCGGTAGAGTGTTTCCTGAATGGCAGCTTCGACCTCACTATCTAGGGCGCTTGTCGCTTCGTCCAACACCAGCAGCGGCGCATCCTTGAGGATCACCCGCGCAAGGCTGATCCGCTGGCGCTGGCCTCCCGACAGTTTGACGCCCCGCTCGCCCACTTTGGCATCATAGCCTTTGCGGCCCTCGTTATCCTCAAGCCCCAGAATAAAGTCATGTGCCTCGGCCTTTTTGGCGGCGGCGATCATCTGTTCTTCGGTGGCGGAAGGATCACCATAGAGGATGTTGTCCCTCACCGAGCGGTGCAAAAGCGCGCTGTCCTGCTGGACCATGCCGATAGCGCTGCGCAAGGAATCCTGCGTTGCCTTGGCGATATCCTGGCCGTCAATCAGTATCTGCCCTTTCTCGGCATCGTAGAACCGCAACAGCAGCTTGACCAAAGTCGACTTGCCCGCACCCGACTGACCGACCAGCCCGACCTTTTCGCCCGGAGCGATGTTCAGATTGATCTGGTCAAGGCCACCCGAGCGTTTGCCGTAATGGTGCGACAGACCCCGCACTTCGACCGCGCCCTCTGTCACGACCAGAGGCTTGGCATCAGGCGCATCGACCAGCTCGACGGATTGCGCGATCGTCAGCATGCCTTCTTTGACCACGCCAAGCTCGCGGAAGAATTCCGTCAGCGCCCACATGATCCAACCGGACATGGCGTTCAGGCGCAAAGCAAGTGATGACGCGACAGCAACCATCCCGATTGTGGCCGCGCCCTGCATCCACAGCCAGATTGCCCAGCCGACAACACCGACGACCAAAAGGCCGTTCATGATCATCAGACCTGCGTCCATCGTCGTATAGAGCCGCATCTCGATCTGGAATGTGCGGCGGGCCTCTTCGATGGCCTCCTTGGCGTAGTCGATCTCGCGGTCATGATGGGCGAACATCTTGACCGCGTGGATGTTGGTATAGCTGTCCACCACACGACCCGTCACAGCGCTGCGCGCGTTCGACGCGGCCTCGGAGGCGGGCGTGACGCGCACGATCACCCAGCGCACAAGCAAGAGATAGGGCACCAGCCAGAACAGCAGCGGGACCACCAGTATCGGGTCAGTCTGCGCGAGCAGGAAGAAGGACCCCACCACATAGGCAATGGCAAAGGTGATCGCATCGAACAACTGGAACACGACAGCACCTGCGGCTGGCGGCGTCTGCATGATCCGGTTGGCGATGCGGCCCGCAAAGTCATCCTCGAACCAGCCGACAGACTGGCGCAAGACGTGCCGGTGCGCCCGCCAGCGGACCAGCGTGCCAAAGTTCGGCAGGATCGTGTTGTTCAGCAACATGACCTGCACCACATGAATGATCGGGCGTGCGGTCAGGATCATCACCGCCACAAGGATCAACTCTGCACCGCTGCGCGCCCAGACTTCGGTCGGCGTGCCGCTGCCCAGAATATCGACCAGCCGCCCCAGATAGGCGAGCAACCAGATTTCAATGATCGCAATGCAGATCGACAGGATACCCGTCACCCAGAACACTTTGCGGAACGGTTGCGCATAGTTCAACATGAACGGAAACAGCCGCTTGGGCGGCGTGTCGTTCTCGGCATAGGGGCCGTAAGGGTCTACAAGGCGTTCAAAAAAGCCAAACATGGCGCGGGTCTCGAAAAGTCAGAGAACCGCTATAGCAAGTCGGTCAGAGAAAAAGAAGCGCAGAGAATCCCGCCAGCGCCACAGCCATTGTGCGCATAAACACACGCCATGCTGTCGGATTGGTCAGAAGATAGGCAAGCAGGCTGCCTGCAGTGGCCCAGAAGGTGCAGACAAAGAGATTGATCCCCGAAAAGCTGAAGGCCAGCGCGGTCGCCTGATGCAATGGGGTAAATGCCGCGACATAGGCCGTCGCACTGACCGCAACGGCCCAGACCTTGACGTTGACCCATTGAAACAGGACCGCTTCGATAAAGGTGAAGGGCCGGTCACGCTCGCGCCGCTTTGCGGGGTCGGCGTTCCACAGGTTATAGGCCATCCAGAGAATCCAGAGGCTCGCGATGATTTTGAGGGCCAAAGTCAGCACAGGCAGCGCCGTCAGCAAGGCACCGATCCCGATTCCCGTGACAAAGGCGATCACCCCGACGCCCAGCGCCACACCGAGGATGTGCGGGATCGTGCGCTGGAATCCGAAGCGCGCACCCGAAGCGGTGATCAGAATGACGTTCGGACCCGGCGAGAACAGCCCGAAGAACACAAAGCCGATCAGGGGGAGGTATTCAGCCAAGCAGCTCTGCCTTTGTCAGTGTGAAACCCGAAGCGATCCAGCGTGCCTCGGCCTCTTTCAGCGCAGCACCTAATGCTGCACCCTTCAGCGCAGGCATAAGGTCCGCCGCGCGAAGAGGAAAGACCTGACGTGCGGCGCGTTCAAGCGCGGGCAACTGGTCCGGCGGCAATGGTTGATCCAGTGACGCTGCACGGATCAACGCCGCATCGCGGCCAGCCTCAAATCCGTGGCGGTAGGCGATTTCGGGCAGTCCGGCATCATCCGTGACATGCGCCAGATAACGTGCTGCATCTTTCGACAGGCGCAGCCTGTCACGCTCGCCCCCCAGCACCGCAAGACGGCGCAAGGTGGCGGCGGGAAGGCCGGCCTCTTGTTCCAGATGCACAAGCACGGCCAGAACGCCAGAATCAGCGCCCGGCAAGATTTGTGCCAGCGCCCCTGTTGTGGCCATGCTGGCAACCGCGGGGGCGGGATCGGGGGCTGATAGCAGTTTGAGCAGTTCCGCCGTCACCCGCTCGGCTGAGAGCGCGGCCAACCCTTCAATATTTTCAGCGCAGGCGGCCAACCCTTCGGCATCAATCCCTGCGTCGGGATCGCCATACCACGCATGAAACCGGAAAAAGCGCAGGATGCGGAGGTAGTCTTCCTTGATGCGGCGGTCGGGGTCTTCGATAAAGCGCACGCGGCGCGCCTCAAGGTCGGGCAGACCGCCCAGAGGGTCGACCACGGTGCCATCCGGCGCCGCATAAAGCGCGTTGATCGTGAAATCGCGGCGGCGGGCGTCGTCGGTCATATTGTCGGCAAAGGCGACAGTGGCGTGGCGGCCATGGGTTTCGACATCGCGGCGGAAGGTCGTGACCTCGAAGTGGTG
>CAXQAV010000286.1:0-22705 GCA_964221795.1 Luminiphilus sp.
GGAGGGGATGGTCACCACATGGAAGGTCACACGGTCGGAGGTGTGGTTGAGGCGAGGGTTGAGCGTGGCCATGGCGTCCCCCTTTTTGGTTACCGCCAAGCCTGCGGGCGGGGGGCCGAGTCTGTCAATCCTGCAGACGGATAGAGCGCCGCATCTCGCGGAGCATCCCGACCTCGTCGGCGCCGCGCGGGGCGATATCGACGATCAGGAAGGTTTCTTCGTCAATGCGGAGGATTGTCATGGTCATCACGTCTTCTTCGCCCTTCTGCCCGCTCAGAAAGCTGAATGTCGCTGCCTCGATGTCGCCCAAGGGGAGGATGGTCTGGACCTGAACGATTTCCATGCCGGAACCGACGATCCACGTGAGGAGGCGGGACATCTGGATGCCGCGGGCCATCGTCGTGATCTCGGCCAGCGGTGATCGGGTGAACCCGTTACCACGCGAGATCAGCATCACGCCGCTTCCACCCTCCGTGATGTTCCAGAAAGAGGCGAGCTCTTCGTCTGCGCTGCCGTCCCGCTCGAACATCGAAAAGAGGCTTTCCCCAAGGCCGAACTCCTCCGGGATCGGCTCCCACATCACCGGCACGTCGATGATCAGGTTAGTGTCCGGGATCGCGGTGGGAATAACGCGGGTGTCGTCGGGGACGGTTTGGGCAAAGGCTGCGGCAGTCCAGAGCAGCACGATCGCGGCAAAGGCCCTAGCCGTTTTCGTGAAAGAAGTCATAGACCGTTTGTGCCAATTTTTCAGACACGCCGTCTACCGCCTTGAGGTCGGCGAGGTTTGCGCGGGCGACGGCTTTGGCCGATCCGAAATGGGCCAGCAACGCACGTTTGCGTGTGGCGCCCACGCCCGGCACATCGTCCAGCGGCGTCGCCCCGATCGCCTTGGACCGTTTCGCGCGGTGGGTGCCGATGGCAAAGCGGTGCACCTCGTCGCGCATCCGCTGGATGAAATAGAGCACGGGGTCGTTGTGCCGCAGCGCCATGACCGGCTTGCCGGTGCGGTGGAATTCCTCTTTGCCCGCGTCGCGGTCCTCGCCCTTGGCAACACCGACCATGGGAACGTCGCCTACGCCAAGTTCCTCCATGATCTCGCGCACCGCCGAAACCTGCCCTTTCCCGCCATCGATCAGCAGCAAGTCCGGCCACGTCCCGCTTGTACGGTCGGGGTCCTCTTTCAGCAGGCGTTTGAAACGGCGGGTCAGGACCTCTTTCATCATGCCGAAGTCATCGCCGGGGGTCAGGCTTTCGTTCTTGATGTTGAACTTCCGGTACTGGTTCTTGTCAAACCCGTCGGGGCCGGCCACGACCATCGCGCCGACCGCATGGGCACCCTGAATATGCGAGTTGTCGTAGACCTCGATCCGATGCGGTACTTTGGGAAGGTCAAACGCCTCAGCTAGCCCCTTGAGCAACCTTCCCTGTGTCGCTGTCTCGGACATCTTGCGGGCAAGGCTTTCGCGGGCGTTGCGCAGGGCGGATTGCACCAGTTCGGCCTTTTCGCCGCGCTGGGGGACGATCACCTCGACCTTGCGGCCCGCCTTTTCGGCGAGTGCGTCGGCCATAAGTTCGTCGTTGTCGAGGCCATGCGACAGGATCACCATCCGTGGCGGTTCGCGGTTGGTGTAGAACTGGCCAACGAAAGCCTCCATCACCTCGGAAGGGTCTTCATCGCCACTCACCCGCGGATAATAGTCGTGGTTGCCCCAGTTCTGGTTCGCACGAATGAAGAAGACCTGCACGCAGGCCTGCCCGCCGTCGCGGTGGAGCGCGATGACATCGGCCTCGGCGGTGGATTGCGGGTTGATGCCCTGGGCCGATTGTACCTGTGTCAGCGCCTTGATCCGGTCGCGCAGGGCCGCGGCGCGTTCGAATTCCATCTCGGCGCTCGCAGCCTGCATCTGTGCGGCGAGCGCCTCTTGTATGCCTTTGGTGCGGCCTTGCAGGAAGTGCTCGGCATCCTTGACCGAGGCGGCATAGTCCGTTTCCGAGATCAGCCCACAGCAGGGACCGGAGCAGCGTTTGATCTGGTATTGCAGGCAGGGCCGTGTGCGGGTTTCGAAATCACTGTCCGAACAGTTGCGCAGCAGAAACACCCGCTGCAGCTGGTTCAGCGTCCGGTTCACGGCACCCGCACCCGCGAAGGGACCGTAATATGTGCCCTTCTGCTTCTTCGCGCCCCGATGTTTCTTGATCATCGGAAAGGCGTGGTCTTTGGTCACGATGATGTTCGGAAAAGATTTGTCGTCGCGCAGCAGGACGTTGTAGCGCGGCTTGAGTTGCTTGATGAGGTTCTGTTCGAGCAGCAGTGCTTCGGTCTCGGTCCGCGTGGTCAGGAACATCATGCTTGCTGTTTCGCGGATCATACGCTCGATCCTCGGCGAGTGGTTGCCGGGGCGACTGTAATTGCTGACCCGCGCCTTGAGGTTGCGCGCCTTGCCGACATAGAGCACGCGGCTTTCGGCATCGAGCATCCGGTAGACCCCGGGTGAGCCGTCGAGTGTCCTCAGGTAACCCTGAATGACATCGTAGCCTGTCAAATTTTTGGGGTCCTGCTGCGCGCTCATGCTCTGGTCTTGTGATTCTCGTTGAGCTGCAATGGTAACGCAGCAAGGGCAAGAGGAAAGACATCCACCGTTTCTGTGGATAACTCCGTGGGTTAATCTCTGGAAGGGCCGATTTTTCGTTGTTTTCGGCAGGCTTCACCGAGCTGCCCAAAAAATAGGCAATTTTTCAAGCCATTGATTTCATTTGAAATTTTTATTGAGATCGCGTTAACACATTGAAATTTCAATGAATTGTTACGGATTTGTGAAGGCTCCTGCTGCGGAGTGCACAACTTTTCCGGCACCTACTCCAATCCGAGCACATCCGGGGTCTCCCAGGCCAGATGTTGGCCCCCGTCCACAGCCAGCATTTGCCCCGTAACAGCAGGTGCATCAAGGAAATATCCGAGCGCTGCGGTGATGTCCGCAGGGTTTGCCCCACGCCGCAAAATCGTCGCCGCGCGCTGACGGTCAAAGTGCGACTGGCTCTGCCTATGACCCTTGAGCGTCGGCCCCGGCCCGATGCCGTTGACGCGCACTTTCGGGGCAAGCGCCTGCGCGGTGGTCCGCGTCATAGCCCAGAGCCCCATCTTGGCGATTGTGTAGGACATGAACTCGGGCGTCAGCTTGTGGATGCGCTGGTCGAGCATGTTGATGACGAGCGCCTGTGCGACCGGTTCTCCCATCTCGTCCAGCACCGGTTCGGGCGCCTGCGCGGCGAAGTGCTGCGTCAGGACGAAGGGCGCGCGCAGGTTGGATTCCAGATGACGGTCCCAGCTTGTGCGGGTCGCGGTTGTGATGTTGTCGTATTCAAAGATCGAGGCATTGTTGATGAGGCAGGTGAGTGGTCCGCCCAGCGCCTTAGTCGCGCGGCCGACCAGCGCTTGCGTGGCGTCCTCGTCCAGAAGATCGGCCTGCAGGGTGACGGCTTTGCGGCCCATCGCCTCAAATTGCGTGGCCGTGTCCTTCGCACCCTCTTCCGAACCCGCATAATGCACGGCCACGTCATAGCCGCGCTGCCCCAGATAGAGCGCCATGGCCTGCCCGAGACGCGCGCCCGCGCCTGTGACCAGCGCGCGCATCAGCGGGATTTCTCGCATTGGCAAGGACCCTTACCGATCCTGTAGCGCAGGCATTTGGGACACTTGGCGGCGGCAAGCCGCGCCTGCCCCGGAAACCGCCATTTGCCGAAGATCGCCAGCACCAGCATGAAGGCCAGAAAGATGAAGATAGCCTTGATGATCACAGGCCGAAACTCGCGAAAGCGGCGCGCTCTTCAATCCCCGCGACGGCGTCATCGACGATCTGCGCACCGAAACGGGCGAGCAGCGGGCGTTTCTGGTCGTAACGACGGTACTTTACCTTGTCGCCAAAGCGCTCTTTCATCACCGGCGCGAGGTGGCCGATCCCGTCAGCGAGTCCCACATCCACGCCCTTTTGGCCGATGAAGACCTCGCCGGTGAAAAGGTCGGGATGGTCTGTCAGCTTGGTGCCGCGCCGGTCTTTGACCTGCGCGATGAAGGTGTCGTGCAGATCCTCGAGCCAGCCTTTCAGCTTTTTGACGTCGGCAGGCTTGGCGGGCTGGAAAGGGTCCAGCATGGATTTCGACTTGCCCGCGGTATGTACGCGGCGTTCAACGCCGATCTTGCCGATGGCGTCCTGCAGGCCGAAGCCCGCGCTTATCACACCGATGGAGCCGGTGATCGAGCAGCTGTCGACAAAGATCTCGTCCGCCACAGAGGCGAGCCAGTAGCCACCCGAGGCCGCGACGTCCTCGACAAAGGCGAAGACGGGGATCTTCTGTTCATCGGCCAGACGCCGGATGCGCGCGGCAATCAGCGACGACTGCACCGGCGAACCGCCGGGGCAGTTGATTTCCAGCGCGACGGCGGCGGGCTTGCCTTTGGAAAAGGCCTTTTCGATCACGGGTGCGAGGCTTGGATTGTCCAGGCCACGGCCGGAATTCGAGATCGCCCCCTGCAGCCTGATCACGGCAACAAAGGGATCTGATTTCACGAAGGGGATATAGCGTTTCATACGACCTAACTTAGACCTCAGCGGTTCACGCACAAGGCTTACTGCCTGATCCGCCAGCCGGTTTTGAAAATCCACCAAATGAAGGCGAGGCAGGCAGCCGTCAAGAGCGCAATCGCGGCCAGAGAAACGCCGATGCCGACGTCAGCCGTCCCGAAGAAGGACCAGCGGAATCCGCTGATCAGATAGACCACCGGATTGAACAGCGTCACCGTCTGCCAGACAGGCGGCAGCATTGTGATTGAATAGAAGGACCCGCCCAAGAAGACCAAAGGCGTGATGATCAGGAGCGGGATCAGCTGCAATTGCTCGAAATTGCCGGCCCAGATGCCGATAATGAAGCCCAGTAGCGCAAAGCTGACGCAGGTGAGAACCAGAAACGCCAGCATTGCGACAGGATGCGCGATCTGGATGTCGACGAAGAAGAAGGCCGTCACCAGAATGATGATCCCGATAAAGAAAGCCTTGGTTGCCGCCGCACCGACATAACCGGCCACAACTTCAAGGAAATTCATAGGCGCCGAAAGCAGCTCATAGATCGTGCCGATGAATTTCGGAAAGTAGATGCCGAAGCTCGCGTTCGAGGTGGCCTGCGTCATCACCGACAGCATGATCAATCCCGGCACGATGAAGGCACCATAGCTGACGCCCTCGACCTTATCGATCCGGCTGCCGATGGCGGCGCCGAAGACCACGAAATAGAGCGAGGTCGACAGCACCGGCGACACGAAGCTTTGCGTCAGCGTCCGAAAGAACCGCCGCATTTCATAGATGTAGATTGTCCAGATGGCGCCGAAGTTCATGTCGTTTCCTTTACCAGCCCGACGAAGATGTCTTCGAGGCTGCTTTGCTGGGTCTGGATGTCGGTCATTTGCAGACCGGCGTTTTGCAGATCGTTGAGCAGGGTCGTGATCCCCGTCCTCTCTGCCTTGGTATCGTAGGTATAGGTCAGGCTCAGACCGTCCGCGCTGCGCGTCAGGTTATGTCGGGACAGAGCCTCGGGGACGGCGGCCGCAGCTTCGGCCAGATCGATACGCAGTTGTTTCTGTCCCATCTGGGCCATCAGTTCGGCCTTGTCCTGCACCAGCAGGATTTCACCCTTGTTGATGACACCGACGCGGTCAGCGATGGCTTCAGCCTCTTCGATGTAATGCGTGGTCAGGATAATGGTCACGCCCGAGGCCTTGAGGTCGGCCACGACCTCCCACATGTCCTTGCGCAACTCGACATCGACACCGGCGGTCGGCTCGTCAAGGAAAAGGACCTTTGGCTCGTGTGACAGCGCCTTGGCGATCAGGACACGGCGTTTCATCCCGCCCGATAGCATCATGATCTTGTTGTCCTTTTTATCATAGAGCGACAGCTTGCGCAGGATCTCTTCGACGAAGGCATCGTCGCGCTTCTTGCCGAAAAGTCCGCGCGAGAAGGTGACGGTGTTTTTCACGGTCTCGAAAGGTTCGAGGTTGATCTCCTGCGGGACAAGGCCGATCAGGTTGCGTGCGGCGCGGAAATCGGTCTGGGTATCGTGCCCGCCTACGGTGATCGTGCCGCTGGTCGGGACCGTGATCCCGCAAATGGTCGAAATCAGTGTCGTCTTGCCTGCACCGTTTGGCCCGAGCAGTGCGAGGATTTCGCCCTCTTCGATCTCCAGATTGACGGATTTCAAAGCCTCGAACCCGCCCGCGTATGATTTGCGCAGGTTCCTGACCGATACGATAGATGACATGGGGTGGCCTTTGTGTTTGTCCGCCAAACCTAGTGCCCCGCCCTCCGAAGGAAAAGGGCGTAGGCCGAATTTGTCTAGCCTGCCATACGCGAGGCGACGTCCAGCATCCGGCAGGAGAAACCCCATTCATTATCATACCATCCGAAGACCCGGACCAGACCGCCTTCGGTCACGCGGGTTTCGGGTAGCGAAACGATCAGGCTTTCGGGCCGCGCACGCAGATCGGATGACACAAGCGGTTTGTCCGTCCAGCCGATGATCCCGCTTTGGGCGCGCAGGACTGCGTGGACCTCTTCCACCGTGACTGCCTTGTCCAACGTCACCGCAAGATCGACGGCAGAGACAGAGGCCGCAGGCACGCGTACGGCGGCTGCCTCGATCCGACCGGCGATACCGGGCAGCACCTGATTGAGCAGCCGTTGCGCAGAAGTGGTCGTCGGCACCATCGACAAAGCTGCGGCACGGCTGCGCAGGAAATCCCCGCGTGGAGCATCAATGCTTGGCTGGCTGCCGGTGTAGCAGTGGATCGTCGTCATCCAGCCGGTCTTGAGCCCCCATGTATCATCCAGCAGCCTGACCAGCGGTGCGAGCGCATTGGTAGTGCATGACGCATTCGAAACGATCGGCTGGTCGGTCAGCAGGTGGTCATTCGCCCCGAGAACGACTGTCAGATCAGCGGCGGCGGATGGTCCAGAAATCAGAACACGGCTTGCGCCCGCCGTCAGGCCCCGTTCGGCGAAGGCGCGGGTGTTGGCCTTACCGGTACATTCCAACAGGATATCGACACCCGAGAGGTCAACTTCGGAGATGTCGTTTGTAGTCGAGAAGGGGATCACCCTGCCGTCGAGGTGCAGCGCCCCGTCGATCAGTTCGGCAGAGCCGGGATAGGGACCGAAAACACTGTCATAGGCAAAGAGATGCGCGCATAGCGCAGGCTCGGCAATATCGTTGATGCCGACGACCTCGACCCCGGGCCAGTCACCATGCGCGAGGGCTCGCAACATGGTACGCCCGATCCGGCCAAAACCATTGATATAGACGCGCATCAACTCCCCCGTTTTCCGATGGCGATGCTGCATCTTTAGCGAGAAAGCCTCAAGCCACCTTCGCAAGACTCCGCCGATTTCAGGAGAGTGTTTACAGATTCTCTTTACAGGTCCTGCGGACCGCCGTTTTGTGAGAGAATCGAAACGCGCGTGTTTCGAGAATCGGTTTAATATCAATACGAACGCGAGCTGAATGACGGGCAGAAGAGAAACAGTGCCCCATTTTGCGTAAAATCCGCCGTTTCACGTCGATACCCAGCAAATCCATGTATTTTTAGAAGAAATTCGCGTTTTTCGGCAATTTTTCGCCAATCACTGTTTCCCGACCGCAGGACAATCCGCCCAAAAACCAACGATTAAGGACCCCTAAACAACAAGTTAGCGTCACTTTTTGGCCCAATTTGAATGAGAGAAAAATCCAAGGCCGCAGTGTGTTTGCGGCACCTGTCAGTTGAAGACTGGATGATATGATGGCTAACGCGCAACCGAAAGAAAACGTGGAAGAGAGTGAGAACTTCGTCGATGAACTGAAGCCGGGCACAAAGCTGATGCACGGCCAGTACACGATCGAAAGCTTTCTGAACGCAGGTGGTTTCGGGATTACGTATCTCGCACGGGACAGTCTGGACCGCAAAGTCGTGATCAAGGAATGTTTCCCCGGTGCGTTCTGCCGCCGCAGCCGTGCCGTTGTGCAGGCCCGTTCGCGTGCCCATCAGGCAGAGCTGAAGTCGATTGTACGTCTGTTCGTACAAGAGGCCCGCAACCTGGCCAAGCTGGACCACCCGAATATCGTCGGTGTGCATCAGGTCTTTGAAGACAACGACACTGCCTATATGGCGCTCGACTTTGTCCGCGGTCGTGACCTGCTGGACATTATCGAAGACGCAAACAGAACGCTGAGCCCATCGCAAATCAAGAGCATCCTCAAAGAGGTTCTCGGTGCCGTAGGTTTCATCCACGACCAGCAGATTCTGCACCGCGATATCTCGCCTGACAACATCCTGATCAACAAGGACTTCCATCCTGTCCTGATCGACTTTGGTGCTGCGCGCGAAGAAGCCACCAAGCAAAGCCGCGTTCTTTCGGCCCTGCGCGTGGTCAAGGACGGCTACTCGCCACAGGAATTCTACATCGCCGGTTCTGACCAGAGCCCAAGCAGCGACCTTTATGCTTTGGCTGCGTCCTTCCACCACCTGATCACCGGTGATGTGCCGCCAAACTCGCAAGCGAGACTTGCAGCTATCGCCTCTGGCGAAAAGGATCCTTACGAGCCGATCGTCAGCCGCTTCAAGGACTATGACGACAACTTCCTTGCCGCACTCGACAAGGCGCTGGCCGTCCTGCCAAAGGATCGCGTTCAGTCCGCCCAAGAGTGGCTGAAGATGATGGAAGGCATCGGCGGCAACGTCACTGCGCTGAACGTAAGCAACTCTGGTCTGGCAGCAGATGCCGGGACCGCAGCTGCCGCTGGCAAGGCTCAGAAGTCGAACACGCCGCTCTTGCTCGGTTCTGCCGCAGCTATTGCGCTGCTCGTTGGTGTTGGCGTGATGACGATGTCTGGCGGAGAAGACCCTGTCTCGGCTCCGGCGCCAACTGAAGCTGTTGCAACAGCACCGGCTGCTGCTGTTGAGGCCCCCTCTGTTGAAGCGGACGCCGCGACCGCAACCGCTGAAACGCCTGCGCTAGTGCTTCCTGCTCCGGCACAGCCAGCTGAAGAAGCCGTCGCTGAGACCCCTGCCGCAGAAGAGGCCGAGGCTGCGACCGATCTCACGGCTTCGACTAGCGAAGTCGAAGAGTCCCCTGCATTGACCGAGGATCCTGCTCTGGTCGAAACAGCGACGGATACAACAAACACCGTCGTGGCTGCGCCTGTACCTGCAGATACAGCGACACCGGTCGTGCGCCCTGTGACCCGTTCTGAATCTGTTGCGTTGGAAGCAGTTCCTGCCCCGATCCCGCTGCCCGAGCCCGCTGCAACACAGGAACTGGCCGTGGATGCCCCAAGTGCGGACGGCCTGCCACAGCTTGCGGCGACGACACCAACAGTCGACGCGCAGACGGCGACCGTTGCGCTGCCTGATGCACCGGAAGGTGTCGCCGCGATCGGCAATGGCCCCGCAGTCGATATCCTTACCGTCACACCTGGTAATGAGATCGTTCAGGAGCCGGTTGCCGAGGCAACTGTCGAAGCAATCAGCACATCATGGACTGTGCGCTTGCCCTTTACGCCCGCCGGCGAAAGCTCCAACGTCATCGCCGAAGCTGCTGCGGTTTCACCGGTCTGGGTTCAGCCCGGTATCGTGATCACGGCCGTCAACGGTACGCCGGTCGCGACGATTAACGAAATCCCTGATGTCCTGCGCGCGACTACTCCTGACAGCGCGGTTGCACCGACCATGCCGGTTCTCTTTGGCACCGCCAATCCGTCGACCGGCACCCGTGCAACCGAGCCTTGGGTTCTGCCTGTTGTCCAGAGCGTAACTCTGGCCGATGGGACTGCCTTCGAGACCTCTTATGCGGGTTCCAGCTGGCGCACGATTGTCACGTCGCTGCCGTCGGTCGAGGCCGGTGGTCTGCAGGAGGGTGATATTGTGTCGAGCTACATCTCGACATCAGAGAGCATCAACGATCGTACAACACTCTATGAAATCTTTAACCGCGAACTCACCAATGGTGTTGAGCAGTTCACTTTTGCCGTGCAACGTGACGGCAGCCTCTGGATTGCGTCATATACCTATGGCGGTGCGGAATAACTGGTTAATCTGGGTGCAAGCCGGTCAAGGCATCCACCCGCTCAACATGCTGGAAGGTAGGAACAATGAAGTTTATTCGTGATCTCCTCGGAAAAAAGCGCAAGGAAACCTCGGAGCACAGCTCCGAAGCCGTCGAAACATTGGAGCAGTCCTATCGTGATACGATCGGTTCGATTGTTGACGAGACCAACGCGCTGACCGAGACTTCCGAGCCTGCGAAGGCCGCTCCCGAAGCGGCTGCGCCCGTTGCCGAGAGCGCCAAGCCTGCAGGGCAGCCGGTGAACATCTGGGACATGGAAGAAACGCCTGCGGCATCCCTCCCGCCAGCTGCAGAGCTGCCCGAGCGCAGCACCGAGCTGCCGCCAGCACCCTCCGAACTGCCCAGCAACCCTGCAACAGGTTCACCAGCGCGTGCGCGCCGCACAAAAACCCGCCTTATCGGGTTCGAGCGTTCCGATGGCGCCGTGGTTGATCTTTTCAACGATGCGCCCGCCACACCAACTGCGGCACCGGCCAAGAGCGTCCGTTTCCCCGTTGGCTGGATCGTGGTCGTCGAAGGCCCCGGCCGCGGCGAATGCTTTACCCTCCAGTCCGGCATGTCCCAGATCGGCCGTGGCGAAGACCAGGCAATCCAGCTGGACTTTGGCGACAACTTGATCTCGCGGACCAACCACGCGGCTATCGTCTATGATCCCGAGGAAAAGGAATTCCTGCTGGGTCACGGCGGCAAGTCGAACATCGTGCGCCTGAACAACAAGCCCGTGATTACAAACGAAAGCATCAAGACAGGCGATCTGATTAAGATTGGTGAAACTGTTCTGCGCTTTGTTGCCCTGTGTGACAAATCGTTCAACTGGGCGGAAGGCGGCTCCAAGGAGGATGAAGATGTGGCGATCGCCTGAACCACGTTTTGACGTCGCATCGGCGATCTGTCAGGGCGGTCGGGACTATCAAGAAGACGCGATTGTCACAGACTTTCCGTTTGGTTCGGACAGCGGTGTCGTTGTTCTGGCTGACGGGATGGGTGGGCATGCTGCGGGCGACGTCGCCAGCAAGATCGTCGTCACCGAAGTCTTCAGCGAGCTCAAATTCGAAAGCGCGAATTTCTCGGATTTCGAAGCCGAGATTCCAGACTACCTGACCCGTGCGGCCGTGAACGCGAACGAAGTGGTGCGCGAGCATGTGACCGCCCACCCCGAAACGCGCGGCATGGGCGCGACGCTGGTCTCCTGCGTTCTGATCGAGAACCGGATGTACTGGATGTCGATTGGTGACAGCCCGCTGTATCACTACCGTGGCGGCAGGTTGCAGCAGCTGAACGAGGACCATTCGATGGCGCCTCAGATCGATTTCATGGTCAAATCCGGCCTGCTCGATCCAGAAGCCGGCAAGAACCATCCTGACCGCAACTGCCTGACCTCGGTTATTCTGGGCGACCGCGTTGCAAAATCGGACTGCCCGCGTACGCCGTTCGAACTGCAAGTCGGTGATATTGTCGTGGTCTCCAGTGACGGCCTGCAATATCTCGAGGATGACAAGATCCAGCGCATCCTGCATCGCTATCGCCGCAAGAAGGCTGCGGAGATTGCAGGCTACCTTCTGGAAGCCATCGAGGCACTTGCCGACCCGGATCAGGACAACTGCACCTTCTCGGTCATCAAGCTGAACCATAACAAGCCGGTCATCCGCGCCATCCGTGCCAAGCCGGTCGGTCATATCGACCGCGATACAAGCACAGTCACCCGTGTGGTCGAACTTGAAGATCTCGACAAGGTTGCGGCGAAAGTGGTCGAAAAGGCATCCGAGCTGGTCAGCTTCACTGAGTCGACGACGATCAAAGAGGTCAAATCGATCCGCAAGGTCAAAGTCCACAACAACACCAGCGACACAGAGGAGGTTGATGCGGCAGAGCCGCCGGCTAAGATTGCCGCCGGAGGCAAGTAAATGTCGAATCAATCACCCGATAGCCGGGTACACGAACAACTGGCGCGGGCCGTGATCAGCGGCCTGCTCCCCGAACGCGCACACGAACAGGCAGCGAAACTGCTGACACGGCTGGAAACGCCTGTCCGGCTCGCCTTGATCGGGATGCCGCAGTCCGGAAAATCCACTATTCTCAATCTCTTGAGTGGCCAGAACGTCGTCGACAGCAATACACCGCTGCCGACGTTCGAGTTTGTCTATGGCCGGACGGCGCAGGCGATCTGCACCTTGTCAGACGGGACAAAGGCGGCGCTAGAAGGCGTCGATATGAACGAGATTGCGCGGCTTTCGCCGGCTTTCGTCGAAATCCGGATGCCCCTGCCCGCGCTCAAGAAAATTTCCGTGCTTGAAGTCGTCGGCCCGACTGATCCGAACGCGCTCCATCGGGCCAGCCAATGGGCTGCCAAACGCTGTGATATTGCAATCTGGTGTACCGGTGACTTCCCCGCGATCGAACAGCGCATCTGGACCCAGATGCCTGACCCGCTCAAGGACCATGCCCTTCTGCTGATCACACGGAAAGACCTGCTCGAACAGCAGGGTACGCTTGAGGATGTGCATGCTTCTGTGCGCGCCACTGCCGCGGGCGAGTTCAACAAGATCATTCCGATCTCTGCACGCGATGCGATTGCTGCGCGCGCGCCTGATGGCGCGGTCGACAAGGAACGCCTGCGCCAGAGCGGTGGTATGGCGCTCATCTCGGCTGTTCTCAAACAGGTCGATCAGGGACGACGCTCAGCGCTTGATCTGGCCGAAGTCCTTCTCTTGCAGAACGAAGGGGCGCTTGCCGATCTTGATGCGGTTCTGGCCGCTGGCGAAGAGGCAGAGAATTGGGGCGCGCCGCAGGATTCTGGCGAAACTGCATCTGATGACGATGCGGAAGACACATCCGTATCCGCGTTTGAGGATGAGGGCGCAGAGGGCGACTGGGACGACGAGGACGATGACGGGGAAAGCCTGTCGATCGGAGACCCCGAAACCGACGATGACCTCGCTGAGACCCCAACCCCTGTGACCGATCCGCTGACCAATCTCAGAACGCCGACGATGTCACCGCTCAACCGCCGCGAGGGGCGCGAGCAGCCACCGGCTCAGGGACAGGAAGCCGAGAAAGTGTCGATGGGGATTGCGCGCCTGCGCAACATCGCCGCGCGTCGTGCCGAAGAAGGCCTGCAAGTCGCCCCTGCGGTGGACGTGCTGCCCGAGACCCGCAAAGCCTATGAACACGCCTTGTCAAAGATCGCGGCGAATGCGGCTGCCCTTTCCGAAGAACTCGAGACATTGGGTGATGCAGCCCCTGCCGAAGTGATCAGCCGCGCGGTCGATGATCTGAACTGGCTTTGTGATTATCTGGGGACCAACGGCGACGACGCCGATCCAGCCCTGCAACGCGCTCGTGACACGGTTTTTGATGCCGCTGATCTGGTTCAGCTGATGCAACTGGAGAAACGGGACAGCGCGGCTATCGAAGCGTTGAGCCTTCTTGTGCAGGTCACCCGCGAGCTCCAGGCCGATCTTGCCGCATAGGCTGTCGAGAAACTGTGATCTTTATTGGCAACATCTGGCGCATTTGCGCTCTGGTGCCGTTTCCATTATCCCAATAAAATCGCATCATTAGTGTTCATTGACAGGCAGGCGCAGGCTGGGATTTGACCGACCAAAGACCGCGCAAAGGACAGACAGGATGAAAATGGAAGAGCTGGCAAAAGAGGGTGAAGCAGCCCCAACAAAGGCTGCCCAACCGGATTTCATGCGGCTCGGTCTCGAGAAGCTGGATGCTTTCTGTGACGAGATCGTCGATCTCGAGGCTACCTTGCAGGATGTTGTCAGACTCGGCGGCGCTGACGCCGAAAAGAAATCCTCCAAACTAATCAAACTGTTGCGGAGTTTTGAACCGAGCATCACGATGATCGGGCAGATCAAGGCCGGCAAGACCTCGCTGGTAAATGCTATGGTCGGGCGCCCCGAGTTGTTGCCGGCCGACGTCAACCCATGGACGTCGGTTGTCACCTCGCTGCATCTGAATGCCGAGATTCCAGACGATGCGCCAACGGCTTCCTTCCAGTTTTTCTCGAAAGACGAATGGGATCACCTCGTCGAAAACGGTGGCCGAATCGGCGAGTTGTCGGCACGCGCCGGCGCCGATGAAGAGCTGGAAAAAGTGCGCCGGCAGATCGCCGAGATGCGCGAAAAGACCAAGGCGCGCCTTGGCCGCAAGTTCGAGCTGCTGCTGGGACAGAAACACAACTACGCCGAACTCAATGACGATCTGATGCAGCGCTACGTCTGCATGGGCGATGACTTTGAGGACCTCGACGACGAAGACCAGCAAGGCCGCTTTGCCGATATCACCAAATCGGCGGATCTCTACCTCGACACGAACGCCCTGCCGATGCCGATCTGCATCCGCGACACACCGGGCGTGAACGATACTTTCATGATGCGCGAGCAGATCACGATCAACGCGCTGCGCGACAGCCGTATCTGTGTTGTCGTGCTGTCGGCGCATCAGGCGCTCAGCTCGATGGACATGGGGTTGATCCGCCTGATCTCGAACGTCAAAGCGCGTGAAGTGATCATTTTCGTCAACCGGATTGACGAATTGGCAGACCCTGCCAATCAGGTGCCGGAAATCCGCGACAGCATCATGCAGACGCTGGCCGACAACAACGGCCCCGAAAACCCCGAAGTGATTTTCGGCAGTGCCTATTGGGCGAATGTCGCCCTAAGCCCCGAGTTGGACGAGATTGTCTCGGACAGTGCTGAGGCACTCTACAACTGGGCAGAAAGCGCGCTGAGCGCCGAAGCGGCGAATATGGGCACGCATGAACTGGTCTGGCATCTTTCAGGCATGCCGCAGCTTTACGCAGCAATGTCCGAACGCATCGCCGAAGGCCCGGGCGCCGAGATCCTGGCCGCGTCGCGCAAGAAGGCGTTGAACCTTGTGTCGGGTGTCCGCGCCTCGAACGAGATGGTGTCAATGCGCCTTGAGGGCGACGAGGTGACTGTGATGTCACCCGAGGCACTGGGCGCGCATCTGGACAAGCTCGAAGCCGAACATCTCACGCTTCTGAACGAAAGGCTGGATATCGTGTTCCAGCAGTTCGCCAGCCGTGTGGACCAGTCGCACAAGCGCTTCCTCGATCGCGCCCTTGAATCGCTGTTGCAGCACCTGGAGGCGAAAGGCGAGGAAGAAATCTGGCAGTATAGCCCTGACGGACTGCGGATGCTTTTGCGGACAAGCTATCAGGTCATGCGCCGCAACGTGGGTGCGACTTGCCAGGATGTCTATGGTGCCGCGGCCGTGGCGCTTGCCGATACCTACCGTTCGGCTTTCGGCGTGGATGTGACCAACTTTACCATCACACCGCCCGAGGCCCCCGAAATCCCGCCCCCAGTTACATTGGGCCAGACAATCGCGCTTGATCTGCAGACTTCCTGGTGGAAGGGCTGGTGGCAGCGCCGCAAGGGCTATCGCGCCTTTGCCAGCGGATTCTATGACCTGATCGAAGCAGAGACGACTCCGATCGTGTCCGAACTGAAAGAACGTCAGGCCGCCGATATCCGCCAGTCGATCGAAGCGGAACTGCGCGAATTCCTGGCCGAGCAGCGTGCGATCCTGACCGACATCAGCAACAAGTCGGAGCTTGATATTGCCGATCTTGAAGACATCTTCGGGATCAAGGCACAGCAAGAGCGTGAAGAGTTGTTCGAGTATATCTTCGAAGAGTTGTCACATAACACCGGTGGAGGCAGATCATGAGTGCTGGCGTGATGGGTCGCAAGCCCCGCATCGCCTTGATGGGTGAGTTCAGTGCAGGAAAGAGCACTTTGTCGAACCTCTTGATGGGTGTTCGTCCGCTGCCGGAAAAAGTGACGGCGACACGTTTGTCTCCGGTCTGGATTACCTACGGCAACGAGGCGCCTTACCGCGTGGATGTGGACGGGACGGAGGAAGAAATCCAGCTTTCGCAGCTTGAACAGGTCCCTGTCGAAGAGACCCGTTATGTCCACCTCTCGATCGAGGCGGATATCCTCGGTGTCTGCGATCTGATCGACTTTCCCGGCATCTCTGACCCCAATATGTCGTCCAAGGTCTGGGAACGTATGCTGCCCGAGGTGGACGCCGTAATCTGGTGTACCCACGCCAATCAGGCATGGCGCCAATCCGAGGCGGCGGTCTGGGGAAAGATGCCGCAGGCGGTGCGCGAGAACTCGATCCTGCTGATCACCCGTTATGACAAGCTGACAACCGAGCGAGACCGGTTGCGGGTCTTCAAACGCGTGACCCGCGAAACCCGTGGCTTGTTCGGGGGGACCTTCCCCATTTCGCTTTTGCAGGCGATCCGTGCAGGCGAAGACTATGAACTTTGGGATGCCAGCGGTGCAGGTCCCTTCACCGAACATCTCATCGATATGATCGAGCGCCTGACCGAACTGACATCGCGCTCGGAATTGCCGCTCTATAACTACAAAGAGACCGAAGACGTGCCGGCCGTTGTGGTCGCGCCCGTGATCCCACGCCGCGTCCAGCGCCAGACCGAACGGCCCAAACGCCCTGCGGCGCCGGAGGCCGAAATCGGTGACGACGGGGTCATTGTTCCTTCACCCAGCCTGCGGCGGTTCTGACGTAGGCATTCGATCTGTCATCTGCTATGATCAGATCTCTGATTTGGAGAATTGATTGGCAATGGTTGTTGACGAGTTGGACCAGTTGCGCGAGGCAAATCCGGGCTGCCAGTTGGTCGCTTTCGCCGATCTGGCCGCGCATATGATCCTTGTCACCGACAGTGGTACTTCCCACCCCCGCGAGGTACTCGACGCGCTCTGTGGCGAGGCGGAAACGCTGCTCGGTGCAAAGGGGAACCCGCCCTTGGGCGAAACGCCCGGCGATACGGCAGTATGGGCTACACAAGCATCACTGCGGGTTTTTCTCCGCGCGCCACACGAGCCGAACGATGTATTGTGTTGTGTCTGCGCCCCAAATGTGAACGTTGGTAAACTTGTGGCCAATGCGACAGCGTGCCTCGAGCGCATCAGCAACGGCTAGATTTGGGGAAACAGGATCGGGCCGGACTGACGAGATGAGCGACCTCACTGCACTTGCGCAGAAACTCGCGCGGATTCACAGCAGCGACGATGTGTTCGAGAACGGTGCGCGCGTGATCGCACAGGGTGGTGTGCCCTCCGGCATGGTCGCGCTGATCCGCGCGATTGACGACACGGTTCTCGAACGGAACCTCGAAATCTTTACGGGCACCCATATCATCACACTGGTCGCGGCAGGTCGCCGCCTGCGCGGTGTGGCGGCGGTTGTTCCACCAAAAGGCAAAAGCGCACGGTTCGTCGGCGAGCCCCTTGCAAGCGACGACGCCAAGACACTTGCCGCTGTAGGCGAGCTCTTGGAAGGTATGCTTGCCCCTGCCCCGAAGCTGACGATGCGCAGCCTTCCTGCAAGCGGCTTTGGCAAATCGGGTGATCGCGGGATCTCGGCGTCGCGTCTTGCCGAACTCTGGAACGTCGACATGGACGAAGAGCCCCTGCCGCCGTTGCAGCGCTTTCTGCAGGGCAATGGGTCCGCGTTACAGACCTATCTGCATGTGCGCGCCGGAGAGATCGTGGCGAGTGCAGGCGATACTGTCCCCTTGAAGGCCATTCTCGATGACCAGCTTGAGGCCTTCCTTGCGACCCGCGCAAAACTGCCGGGCGCTGCCGAAGGGCCGCAATTGATGACGCTGAAAGGCGCGATGGGTGCAAACAAGGCGGTCGCCCTTGCCCAGAGCGATGATGACATCGTTCTGATAGTCTACGATCCCGTGGCGCTCGGGCAGATCCACGCATCCTGGCAAGCGGTCTTTTCCTGATGAATCCCGCCGTGCAGGCGGCACCTGTTGCCGAGAATTTCTTCGGGGGATTTGAAGAGCGGTATTTCGACGGTCCTGATGGCCACGTGTTCTACCGCATCAAGGGTGACGGACCTCCGCTTGTTCTGCTGCACGGGTACCCTCAGACCTCAGCCATGTGGCATGCTGTAGCGCCAAAGCTGGCCGAGACCTATCAGGTCATTTGCCCTGACCTTCGCGGCTATGGCCGTTCGCACAAGCCTGCCTCTGCACCGGACCATGCGACCTTTTCAAAGCGCGCAATGGCAGGCGATGTCATCTCGCTCATGGCGCATCTGGGTCACGACCGCTTTCTGATCGGATCCCATGACCGCGGCGGACGCGTGGCCCACCGCCTGACTGCCGATCACCCTGAAAAGGTCATCGCGTGGTCGGTTCTGGATATCGCGCCCACGCGCGAAATGTACCGCGAAGGCGACAGCAGCTTTGCGCATGCTTATTGGCATTGGTTCTGGCTGACCCTGGATGCGCCATTCCCCGAGACACTGATCGGGGCCGATCCCGATTTCTATCTGCTGAAGAAATGCAGCGGCATGGGCAGCAAGGGGATGGATCACTTTGTGGCGCAGGCCTTGGATGAATACCTTACCTGTTTCCGTGACCCCGACGCGATCCGTGGAGCCTGCGAGGACTATCGCGCGGCGGCCTCTATCGACATCGCCCATGATGATGCGGAGACCGGCAAAGTCACGCGGCCACTGCTGGCACTTTGGGGCGCGGACGGTGTGATTGAGGCGCATTTCGACTGCCTTGCCCTCTGGCGAGGGCGCGTCGAGGATGTACAAGGCCATACCCTTCCCGGCGGGCACTATCTGGCAGAGCAATCCCCGCAAGTCGTGCTGGATGCGTGGCTGCCATTCTTTGCCGAAGCAATGGCACGCGCGTAGATCCCAAGTCTCAAAGAGACTTGGGCTTCAATTCCTCAAAGAGGAATTGTGTAAGGATCAGACCAGTTTCGCGGGGAAGCCTTCGGCCCGCAGATCGGTCTTGAGCATGTCTTCAAGCAGTTTCACGATCATCGGCGACTGCGCCTCGCCACCATAGGCCGCGCGGGCGGCAACGTAGGTCTGCTCGGTGGCCGCAGCAAGTTCCAGCGGCACCTCGAACTCGCGTCCGAAGTCCATGGCAAAGCCGAGGTCCTTGAGCGCCAAATCGATGTTGAAGGCAATGTCATATGACCCGTTGAGCACGAGCGCCCCTTCGGTTTCATGCACAAAGGACGTGCCAGACGATGCCTTGATTGCATGCCAGGCCTGCCCCAGATCAAGCCCGCCGCGCTTGGCGAGCATCAGCGCCTCGCCGCAAGCCTTGAGGTGGATGAAGGCAAGCATGTTGGTGATCACCTTAATGATCGAGGCAGAGCCCAGCGGCCCCATGTGGAAAACCTGATTGCCCATTGCATGAAGCGCAGGCAGGTGGGCGTCGAACATATCCTTGTCGCCGCCCGCCAACATCGTGATGTTGCCTTGGGCCGCCAGATGCACACCGCCCGTCACGGGCAGTTCCATCAGACGCACGCCGTGTTCAGCGGCCTTGGCCGAGAACGCCAGCACCTCGTCACGGCCCAGCGTGGACATCTCGATCCAATGAGCGCCCTCTTTCATGGCGGGCAGCATCTGGTTGGCGACGATTTCGGATACGGCTGGCGATGGCAGACAGGTGATCACATGATCCACCTGCGCGGCAAGCTCTGCCGGGGTCTCGGCCCAACTCGCACCAGCATCCAGTGCCTTCTTGCAGGCGTCCTTGTTGATATCCGTGACCGTGACCTGCAGCCCTTCGCGCAACAGACAGCAGGCGCAGTTCGCCCCGAGGTTTCCCTGACCGATGTAGCCGTAGTGCATAATGAGCCCCTAGTTGAAGTAGATCTTGTAGTCTTTGCGGATCGCCACATCGATTGCGGGATCAATCTGGATGCGCGCCTGCTCCAGGATGGCGTTCTTGCGCTTGATGGCCTGATCGATGAGGATCGGGCGGTTGGCTTCGTTCCATTCCTTCGGGCTCATCCGGTTGCCCAAGGCGGGGTAGATGTACTCGGTCTGCATCAGCTCAAGCGTCTGCTCGGACCCGAGGTAGTGACCGGGTCCAGCCATACAGACGGCCTTCATCGCCTCGATAGAGGTATTGTCGTCGGTCACGTCGATCCCGCGTACGCAGCGCAGAACCTGTCCGAGAATATCGTCGCCCAGCACCAGCGACTCCAGACAGAAGCCCAAGAGCGAGGCGTGCATGCCGACGGATTCATAGACCATGTTCAGGCCGGACAGGCCTGCAAGAACGTTGGTGATCCCCTGCTCCCAACCGGCCTGCATGTCGGGCAGTTTGCTGTCCGAAATGCCCGCCGCAGCCCCACCTGGCAGATCGTAGAACTTGTGCATCTGGGCGCATCCTGCGGTGAGCAGCGCCTGCTCGGCCGACCCGCCAGACATTGCCCCTGTGCGCAGGTCAGAAACAAAGGGCCAGGTACCAAAGATCGCCGGATGGCCCGGGGCCATAGCGTTGACATAGACGACACCGGCCAGACATTCGGCGACCGCCTGCACGATGGCCAGCGCAATCGGCGCGGGCGCGGTGGCCCCTGCCTGTCCCGCCGAGAGAAGAAGGACGGGCATGCCGGCGCGGATACATTCCTCCATCGCCTGACAGCTTTCCTCGGCGAATTTCATGGGCGGCACGACAAAGCAGTTGCTGTTCGAAACGAATGGTCGCGCGCGCCACGCCTCTTCCCCGCCTGCGATCTTGTGGAGCATCTCGATCCCCGGACCGACGTGGGCCGGCTCGCTGAACGATGTGCCGATGTGTTTGGTAGTCCCAGCACAGCAGGCATAGATCGTGTTCAGGTCCATATCGAGGTTGTCGGGAATATCCCGGCAGACCATCGCACGCTGGAAGAAATGCACATTATCCAGCGCATGGGTGATCTTGGCAGCATTGTGGAGGTCCTGCGCGGAGCTGTCGCGGTAGGTATTGGTTTCCAGATCCACCACATGCACCGCGGCCCCTGCCGTGCCGAAATGTACCTTGTTTCCCGACAGATGCAGATCGTATTTCGGATCGCGTCCATAGAGCGTGATGTTCCGCGCCGCCTTGGCCAGCATGCCCTCGACAAGGGCGCGGGGGAAGCGGATACGCCCGTCATCCCCGAGGATTGCGCCCGCATCGGTCATGATCTTGACACCCGAGGCAGGGGCCTGCGACAGGCCAATCTGTTCGAGTGCATCAAGGGCGGCATTGTGAATACGCTGGACCTGCGCACCTGTCAGCGGGCGATACTGCCCGCCTTCCAGTCCGGCGCGTACGGGGCGCAGATCTTCGGCCAGCGGGGCCCTGCGCAAGGCAACACGGGCGGCACGACCACCCGAACGACGTGTCATCTCTGTCACGACGAGTCCTCCATAAGTCGTGCGAATTATCCGTCTGCAGGGTGATTTGTTCAATCTAGCGATCCGGTCATTATTGATCGAAATTCCCGATCAGAGTAGGACAGTGATCATGCAGCTTGATCAGATCGATACCTTTCTCGACCTTTGCGAGACAAAGAGCTTTCACCAGACAGCCGAGCGGCTGGGGGTGACGCAGTCGACCGTGTCGTCGCGGATCAAATCACTGGAGACTTCTCTGGGCGCACGCCTGTTCAAGCGTTCGCGCTCCGGCACCGCGCTGACGACCGAAGGGTTGCGGTTCGAGCCCCACGCCCGCGGCCTCAAGCACAACTGGCTGACTGCGCTCAATGCGACAAAAGATGTAGCCCTTGGCGGGGTGACGATGCGGATCGGCTTGCAGCATGACCTCGTGGGACCTGATACGCATGGGCTGATTGTGAACCTGCGCAAGACTTTTCCCGATACCGCGTTCTTTCTTGAGTCCGACTATTCGGCACAGATGTGTGCCGATCTGGTATCGGGGGCTCAGGACATCGCTGTTCTCTACTCACCTCGTCTGCAACCGGACCTGCATTTCGAGCCTTTGGGCGAAGTGCGCTATGTGATGGTCTCGACTGACACAAAGACAATCAAAGGCATCCAGCCTGATCGTTATATCCTGGGAAACTATGCACCCGCCTTTTCCCAGACCCATTCGGCGCTGTTTCCAGAGCTATCGAATGTCTCGCTTTCGATCGGTCAAAGTGCCGGGATGGTGTCACTGCTGACCGCCCTCTCGGGGACAGCCTATGTGCTGGAAACCGCTGCCGTGGGCCTGATCGCAACGGGGGGGTATCAGCGCGTCAGCGACGCTCCGGTGATTCTCCAACCGCTTTTTGTGGGACTCAACGTCCGGAATCGCCGCCGCGCCAGCTTTAGAAGGCTTGTGACGATCCTCAGACAGCAGTTTTCGATGACCCAGAGCGCAGATCAGCGCAAATAAGCACATCTCGCGACGGTGCGGGCGAGGTTATCGACGGATTCGATCTATCAGCGATTTGAAAAGCTTAGGCCCTGCCATGCGCAGCAGAGATGCGGTCAGTCGCTTGGAATTTCGCGCCTGCTCACCCCGTCTGACGATCCCGTTTCAGGTGAAAGCATGGGGCTGCAACAGGCGGATACGCCCACGTTTCGCCATAATGTTGATCGCAAAACGCCCCTTGCGGACCCTTCTCCGGTCGGAATCCACCCGCATAACAACACTACGGCGGAACCTATTCTGCCAAGATCCAACACCGCGCCGGCTCAGAAAAGTTGTCATGTCCGGCAGCAACAGACCGAGATAGGAA
>CAXQAV010000287.1:0-7780 GCA_964221795.1 Luminiphilus sp.
CCCTGCACCGACAAAAGCGGTGCGTTGCGCTCGGCCTCATAGGTGGCCTCGTCGATGTAGCCGTTCTCTAGCATCTCGCGCAGCGTGTTGTTGCGCCAGAAAATCGCGGCCTCGCGGTCGCGCACAGGGTGACGGTTGCTGGGCGATTTTGGCAAAGACGCCAGATAGGCGGCCTCCCCCGGTGTCAGTGCCGTCAGCGGCTTGTTGAAATAGGTCAGCGCAGCAGCGGTCACGCCAAAGCTGTTCTGGCCCAGAAAAATCTCGTTGAGATAAAGCTCAAGAATCCGGTCTTTCGACATTGACCCTTCGATGCGCACCGCGAGGATCAGCTCCTTGATCTTGCGCTCGACACCAGCCGCACCGCTGCGGCTGCCATCCAGCAGGAAGTTCTTCATCACCTGCTGCGTGATGGTCGAGGCACCGCGCAGGTTTTCGCCGCGCGACTGTACCGCGTCCACAAGGGCGGACAGCATCCCCATGGGGTCAAAGCCCGCATGTTCGTAAAAGTTCTTGTCTTCTGCCGAAATGAACGCCTGTTTGACGATATCCGGGATTTCTTCCGCGGGCGTGAACAGACGGCGTTCAACCGCGAATTCGTCAATGATCCGCCCTTCGCCCGAATAGATCCGGCTGATCGTCTTCGGTGTGTACTGCGAGAGGGTTTCATAGCTTGGCAGGTCACGCCCATAGAGGAAGATCACACCGCCAAGGCCGATCGCCCCCATCACAAGGGCGAGCGTCAGCATCGTGAAAATGCTGCCAAGGAAGGAAAGGAAAAGACGTAGCACGGGCGGTATGACGACTCTCATCACGATTAGCTGACCTTATACGCCGAGGACCTGACAGGGTCAAAAGCCCATATCCCCGTCCGGCGCCCCATTGCCGCCCTATGACTTCACGTTCCCTTGACCACAGGCTAGCGCGCCAGCAGTTCGACGGTATCTGCTATTGCCGCTGCGATGGCGTTGCGCCCGTCCGGCGAGGCGAGAAAGGCGCGATCTTCGGCATTTGCCATGTTCCCCAGCGCCAGAACCACACTCGGAAACCTGCCCGCTGCCAGAATGGGCCATGGCCCTTCGCCACGGGCGGGGTCGCGCATGACCACGCCGCCGCGCGCGAGCGAAGCGGCAAACCCGTCTGCCACACGACGCGAAGCGGGCAAGGTCTCGGCGCGAGCAAGATCGCCAAGGACAGCCGAAACGCCGGTTTCAGGCACAGACGGGGCCGCATCAGGACCCAAATCACCGTCCATCAGCTGGCCCATCAAGGCAAGATCGCCCTTATCTGCGAAAGACCAGACATAAGCGCCACGGATCGAAGGCTCGCCCTCATAGGCAAGCAGTGACAGCAGCAGATCGGCCTCCTCTGCGGAGGCAAAGCGCAACCGCTCGGCAATTGGCAAGAACCGGTCGTCATTGCGCGTGAGCGTGGCGTGAACCCCCTCCATGCCTCTCAGCCTCACCGCCAGTTCCTGCGCCATGATCAACGCCAGATCGGATTCGCGGAGGCCCCCGACGACATGGCCCTCATCAAGCGCGCCGCCATGCGCGGCATCGATCACGATGACAAAGTCACCGGCATCAGGTTCGGCCGCGGGATCATACTGCGCGGCGTCCCCCCACTCGGGATCAATCGGCGCACCTGCGGTTTCTGCAAAACGCTCGGCGGTGACCGGCGTTAGCGCCACTGTCAGAACCGCCCCGTCGCCGTCACGGACCAATCCAGCCGTCTCGATCGCCAGCGGCTCCACAAGCACCAGAACCAGCCGCACCCAGCCCGGCCGCAATGGTCCTGCACGCGCGTCGGAAATTGCGGTTGCAGTGGTCAAAACCTCCGCATCAAACTCCTGAAGGGAAAGGCCCGCCACATCCAGCACCAGCCGGCGCGGCTCATCCAGCGTGAAGACGCGATAGGGCGTGATCGCGGACAGGTCCAACTCAAGCGCGACACCTCCGCGCCCCTCGCGCACCTCGGCAGATGTCACAGTCACGGCCTCCTGCGCAACGGCCGCACCCGCCAGCCAAATGAGGAGGGCCGCCAGCCGGATCATACGGTCCGCTGCGCCATAAAACGGGCCAGCCGCTCCAGCCCTTCGGTGATATCCCCAGTCGAGCGCGCATAGGAGAACCGCAGCCAGTGATGCCCGCGCCGCGCATCGAAATCGAGGCCCGGTGTCACCGCAACGCCAGCCTTTTCAAGGATTTCCGCAGCAAAGCTCAACGCATCGTCGGTGTAGTCCGACACATCCACATAGACATAAAAGGCCCCATCCGGTGGCGCGAACTTCGTCAGCCCCGCCGCCTTGAGGCCATCGATCATGAGGGCACGATTGGCCCGATAAACTTCCCGGAATGTGTCCAGTTCATCCGAGCAATCCATCGCATGCAGCGCCAATCGCTGTGCCGCATGGGGCGCGCAGATAAACATATTCTGCGCAAGCCGCTCGACCTGACGGATGTGGTCCTCGGGCACCACCATCCAGCCGACGCGCCAGCCCGTCATCGAGAAATACTTGGAGAAGGAATTGACAACATAGGCCTCATCCGTGACCTGCAGGGCCGAGACAGGCGAGGTGTCATAGTCGATGCCGTGGTAAATCTCGTCCGAGACAAAGGCCGCGCCCTGCGCCACGCAGGCCTCGGCCAACGCGGACAAGGCAGGCCGATCCAGCATCGTGCCCGTCGGATTCGCAGGCGAGGCCACAATCAACCCGTCCAGATCGTAGGCCGCCACATCACGCGGCAACGGCTGGAAGCGTTGCTCCAGCGCTGTCTGGATGTCCACCGGCGTTAGCCCGACAGCTTTCAGGATCTGGCGATAGGACGGATAGCACGGCGTGCCGAGACCAACGCGTGCATCATTGTCGAAGAGCGCCGAAAACGCCAGCAGGAACGCCCCCGAGGCCCCGCTGGTGACCACGACCCGTGCAGGATCAAGGTCCACATCGTACCAGTCGCCATAATGGCGGGCGATGCGGGCGCGCAATTCGGGCAGACCAAGGGCCACAGTATAGCCGAGCGGTTCGGCCATATCGGCGATCAGCCTCTGCTTGGCCGCCTCCGGCGCACCAGTGCCAGGCTGGCCCACTTCCATGTGGATAATCTGACGGCCCGCCGCCTCAGCCTTGCGGGCAGCCTCCATCACATCCATCACGATGAAAGGATCAACGTCGCCCCGCTTTGAATGGCGCATAGACTGCTCCCTGCCGCTTGCGGCTATTCTGCGGCTTCGGCAGCGCGTGCAGCGTCAAGCTCTGCGGCCTTCTTTTCGACCTGTTCGACGATATGTTCGATCATGTCGGCGTTGGATTGCTTGTGGCTCTGCTTGCCGGCCAGATAGACCATGCCCGACCCTGCCCCGCCGCCGGTGAAGCCCACGTCGGTCATCAGTGCCTCGCCCGGACCGTTGACCACACATCCGATGATCGACAGCGACATCGGTGTCTTGATGTGTTCCAGCCGCTTTTCCAATGCCTCAACCGTCTTGATCACGTCAAACCCCTGCCGCGCACAGGAGGGGCAAGAGATGATGTTCACACCGCGATGGCGCAGCCCGAGGGATTTCAGGATTTCATAGCCGACCTTCACCTCTTCCACAGGGTCCGCCGAGAGGCTGACGCGGATCGTGTCACCTATCCCCATCCACAGCAGGTTACCCAAACCGATCGCCGATTTGATCGTGCCTGACATCAGACCACCGGCCTCCGTAATGCCCAAATGTATCGGCGCATCGGTCACATCGGCCAGCTGCTGATAGGCCGCTGCGGCCATGAAGACGTCGGACGCTTTGCAGGAAATCTTGAACTCGTGGAAATCGTTGTCCTGCAGGATCTTGATGTGATCCAGCCCGCTTTCCACCATGGCGTCAGGGCATGGCTCGCCGTATTTCTCGAGCAGGTGCTTTTCCAGCGACCCCGCATTCACGCCAATCCGGATCGAGCAGTTATGGTCCCGCGCGGCCTTGATCACCTCTGTCACACGGGTCTCGTCGCCGATGGTGCCGGGGTTGATGCGCAGGCAGGCAGCACCGGCCTCGGCAGCTTCGATGCCGCGTTTGTAGTGGAAATGGATATCCGCCACGATCGGCACCGAGACCTCGGGCACGATCTGTTTCAGCGCACGGCTCGACGCCTCGTCAGGAACCGATATTCGCACGATATCCGCGCCAGCCTCAGCGGCTGCATTGACCTGCGCGATGGTGGCCTTGACGTCCGTTGTCAGCGTGTTGGTCATGGTCTGGACCGAAATCGGCGCGTCCCCTCCGACGGGGACATTGCCGACCATGATCTGACGGGATTTGCGGCGGTAGATATTGCGCCACGGACGGATGTGGTTGAGAGACATCTGTTCGCTTTCTGATGCGTTCGTTCACGGCCAACTTAGGCCGCTGACGGCAACTCAGCAAGGCGAAGCTGGGGGATTACTGACCGGTCGCGGCCTCGGCCACGTTGACGATCTCGGCAAGGTCCGTATCGGCGGCGATATCGGCAATCTGATAGGTCTCGGTCAGGCTGGCCGCGGTCAGTTCGACGTTCGACGTCACGACACCGCTCGGCCCCACGGGACCATAGTGGACGCCATTTACAGCAAAATACATCGCACCACTTTCGCCGACGCGCAGGCGGGCGGGTTCTTCGGTTGAAGGCACCTCAAAGCTCTCGCCAGCGTTCATCACGCCTTCAAAGATGATCGTCCCGTCTGCCGACTGGACCCGCACCCATGCAGGGCGCACGGCCACAAGCTGCACTTCGGGGACTGGCGGTTCGACAACCTGGATGGCAGGCAGATCAGGTGAAGCGACCTGATCCAGCGCCAGAAGCGGCAACTCCGGCGTGGGCGCAACAGGAGCAAACGCCCCGATGCTTGACGGTGACAGGGTTGCAATCGGTGCATCCCGCGCCACAAGGACAGGCACATCCAGCGCCTGCGGACGATAAAGGCGATCCATCACATCCACCGATGGTGTCTGCAGATCCGCCAGCGCATCCTGCGGCTCGATCACATTCGTTGCCCCGGCAAGCGGGTCAAGCTCCGACAGAACAACAGGTGTCTGGTCAATGGGTGCAAACTGCACCTTCTGCACTTCCTGCAAGACAGTCCAGCCGCCATACCCCAGCCCCGCGATCAGGGTCAGCAGCACCAGCGTCGACCCGATGGCGCGCGGCTCGATCCGCGAGAGCACGGCATCACCGGCGGGGATGAAAGGCGTGGCTGAGGATTTGAAGATATCCTTGCCCATCGGCGCAGAGGCCGGATCATAGCTCTTGGATTTGCGCGGAGAGGCTTCCGCGGACATGCCGTGTGCGGTCGCAAAGCCGCTCTCGGCGCAGAATTTCGCGTAGGCATCGTCCGGGTTCATGTTCAGGTAGCGCGCGTAGGACCGCACGTAGCCCGCAATAAAGCCCGGCGTATCAAAAGCCGAAGGGTCAGCGTTTTCGATGGCAGCGATATAGGCGGCTTTGATCTTCAACTCGCGCTGCACGTCGAGCAGGCTTTTGCCCATCGTCGCGCGCTCGCCACGCATCAGGTCGCCAAGGCGCAGTTCATAGTCGTCGAAACCTTTGGTTACGACCTGACCTTCCGCGTCATCGCGTCTGAAGGATTTCCCAATCATCGACTGTCCCGTCGCCTGCTGCCCCTAGGCGCCCGGTAGTCTTCGAATCAACGATTTTGGCGCGCCTAACCAGAAATTAACACGATGCAACGAGTTATGCACAGGCAGAAATGGATCAGCCCGCCAGTTCAGCACGATTCAGCGCACAATGTGACCAAAGACCGTCCAGAGCGCCTACCAATGCATCCATTTCACGCGGACCGTGTACGGGCGACGGCGTGAAACGCAGACGCTCGGTGCCGCGGGGCACGGTCGGGAAGTTGATCGGCTGTACGTATATCCCGAACTGGTCAAGCAACATATCCGACAGTTTCTTGGTGTGGACCGGATCGCCCACGATCAGCGGCACGATGTGGCTGCCGTGGTCGATGATCGGCAGGCCCAGCCCTTTCAGGCGCAGCTTGAGGATCTTGGCTTGTGTCTGGTGACGCTCGCGCAGCGCCTGATCTGTCTTCAGATGCTTGACCGAGGCGGCAGCGCCCGCAGCCACGGCTGGTGGCAGCGATGTCGTAAAGATGAATCCCGGCGCGTAAGAGCGGATGGCGTCACACATTTTTGCAGATGCGGCGATGTAGCCGCCCATCACGCCATAGGCTTTGGCCAGCGTGCCGTTGATGATGTCGATGCGGCCCATCAGGCCGTCACGCTCAGCCACGCCAGCACCGCGCGGGCCATACATGCCAACAGAATGGACTTCGTCGATATAGGTCAGCGCACCGAATTCATCAGCCAGATCGCAGATCGCCTCGATCGGACCGAAATCGCCGTCCATCGAGTAGATCGATTCAAAGGCGATCAACTTGGGTGCCGCAGGATCGTCCGCTTCCAGCAGCTCGCGCAGATGCGCCAGATCGTTATGGCGGAAGATACGCTTGGCCCCGCCATTGCGGCGGACACCCTCGATCATCGAGGCATGGTTCAGCGCATCGGAATAGATGATCAGACCGGGGAAAAGTTTCGGCAGGGTGCTGAGCGTCGCGTCATTGGCGATATAAGCCGAGGTAAAGAGCAGCGCCGCTTCCTTGCGGTGCAGGTCGGCCAGTTCGGCCTCAAGACGCTTGTGATAGACCGTGGTGCCCGAGATATTGCGTGTGCCGCCAGAGCCCGCACCGGTGGCGTCAATCGCCTCGTGCATGGCTTCCAGAACCACAGGATGCTGACCCATACCCAGATAGTCGTTGCCGCACCAGACCGTCACCGGTGCTTCGGTGCCGTCAGGTTTCATCCATGTGGCATGGGGAAATTGGCCGCGCTTGCGTTCGATATCGATGAATGTCCGGTAGCGGCCTTCGTCATGCAAACGCGCGATGGCAGTGTCCAGCTGGGCGTTATAATCCACGGATACGTCCTTTTCTTCGTCTCATCGGGCCCGCACGGGGCGCCCTTTGAATCGTTCTAAGCCTCATATAGGGCGTCACCCCGTCCGACAAGACGTTACAAAGTGTCGCCCCTTCTCAGGAAACATAGATGTGCGAGGCCGCCATGCGATTCCTTGATTTGCATCAACTATAGCATCAATGATCACAGGGCATCTGCTTGACGATCCCGACAAAGCGGACGACCTTCCGGCAAAGAGTTCGCAAAAAGGAATGTGCCATGACCCTCGCTCCCGTTCTGACCCGTGTTGATGAAGACCTTGATGCGGCGTTGAACCGGCTCCTCGAGCTCTTGCGGATCCCGTCGATCTCGACCGATCCGGCCTATAAGTCCGATTGCGACAGTGCTGCCGACTGGCTGGTCAAAGACCTCGAAAGCATCGGCTTTACTGCCAGTAAACGGCCGACACCCGGGCATCCGATGGTCGTCGGGCATTTTGACGGCGACGGTCCGCATGTGCTGTTCTACGGGCACTACGATGTGCAGCCTGTGGACCCGCTGAACCTCTGGGACCGCGATCCCTTCGATCCGCAGCTTGAGGACACGGCGAAGGGGAAGGTGATCCGCGGGCGCGGGTCGTCCGACGACAAGGGGCAGCTGATGACTTTCGTCGAGGCCTGCCGCGCTTGGAAAGCCGTTCACGGCACCCTGCCCTGCAAGATCACCATGTTCTTTGAAGGTGAAGAGGAATCCGGCTCGCCATCGCTCACACCTTTCATGGCGGAAAACCGCGAGGAACTGACCGCCGATATCGCGCTGATCTGCGACACCGGCCTCTATGGCGACAGCA
>CAXQAV010000288.1:0-10012 GCA_964221795.1 Luminiphilus sp.
CCATCCTGAAACCCAATCTGGACACGCTCGTCAGCGGCGGCGATCTGGAAATGGAACAGAAGGTCGAGATCTTCCATGATCTCCAGCTTGAACTGGTCGATCTGCGCCATCTGGTTGACGACTACCGCGACTATGCGGAACGCCACAGCAAGGAAAGCTGATCTTCCGAAACCAAAAGGGCCGCCAAGTGCGGCCCTTTTTCTTGATCTTGCGCGCCGCGTTACGGCCGCGGATCGATAAAGACCTTGCCGTCAGGAATGGCCAAGGCAGCAGGCAGATCCTGCATCGCCTTTGACAGCGGAACAATTGCCGCCACATCGGTGGCCCACTGCCCCTGCACAAAGCGTTCCTGAATTTCGACAAAGGCGGCGCGGACGCGGTCCGGTCCCACCTGCTTGATCCAGCGGGTCAACCAGAAGCCTTCGATCCTTTTGTTCATGAAGATCAGCTGTCCCAACTCGGTCAGCCGCGGTGCCTCGGTCGCCAGTTTGCCGTAGTTGACCCATTTGGCATGGCGCGGCATGGCAAAGAACAGATCGGCGGTGAACTGGTCACCAACCGCATCGAGCAGGATGGCGGGCGGGATATTGCGGAAGGTCTGCTTTGCCTTCTCAAGTGCGTCCGCTTCGGAGGAGACGATCACCTGCGCGGCACCGAGTGCCCGTAGCGCATCCGCCTGTTCGGCCCGTCGCACGATGGCAATCGGGGCCACGCCATTGTCCTTGCCCAGTGCGATCAGATATTTGCCGAGCTGCGATCCGGCCGCGTTCAACACAAAGCTTTCCGCGCGGCTTTCCTTGACCAGATCGAACATCGCGATTGCCGTCAGCGGGTTGACCAGCTGCCCCGCTGCCGCGACTTCGGGCAGATCAGGGCGGCATGGCACCAGTTGCGCGGCATCGGTCAGCGCATATTCTGCCCACGCGCCCGAGGCTGTCGCAAAAAAGCTGGCGCGGTGTCCGAGAAGTGGCGTGTCGCCCGCCACAACCTCACCGACAGCTTCAAATCCCGCGGGCGTGCCCTTGACGCGCGGCTGCCCGTATTCACCCTTGATGAAATGGATATCCGAAGGGTTCACCGCAGCCAGATGCACCTTGACCAGTGCCTGCCCTTTGCCGACCTCGGGCACCGGCACAGTGCGGAAATCCAGAAACGGTGACAGGTCGTCGATATGCGGTCCCGTCTGCGTGCCGGAGTATCCGTCACCCAGTTGCACGAGGGCTTGCATCTCGGTTGGAAGGCTCATGCTGTCCTCCTAAAGATCGAACGTTGCAAAAACCGGCGCATGATCGCTGGGCTGTTCCCAGCCGCGCGCGTCCCGCAGGATGCGGCTGGAATGCGCGGCGTTCTTGATGTCCGGCGTGGCCCAGATGTGATCAAGACGGCGGCCCTTGTCAGCGGCATCCCAATCCTTGGCGCGGTATGACCACCAGCTGTAAAGCCGCCCGTCGGGAATGTCATTGCGGGTCACATCGGACCACTTACCAGCCTCCATCACATCCGCGAAATGCTCCACCTCGATGGGCGTATGACTGACCACCTTGAGCAGTTTCTTGTGGTCCCAGACGTCATCCTCGCGCGGGGCGATGTTGAGGTCGCCGACAAGGATCGATTTCTCGGGCTTGTCGCCATGAAAGGCATCGCGCAACTCGGTCAGGTAGTCGAGCTTCTGGCCGAATTTCTCGTTCACTTCACGGTCGGCAATGTCGCCGCCTGCGGGGATGTAGTGATTGTGGATCGTGACCCCATTTTCCATCCGTGCCGCGACATGGCGGGCATGGCCGAGGCTGGCGTAGTCTTCGGCGCCTGCCTCGACAATCGGAAGCTTCGAGATGATCGCCACCCCGTTGTAACCCTTCTGACCACGCGCAACCATGTAGCCGTAGCCCAAGCTCTGGAACACCTCGACGGGGATCTTCTCGACCGGGCTTTTGCATTCCTGCAGGCAGAGGATGTCGGGTGCCTCTTCCTCCAGAAGTTTCGCGACGATCCCGGCGCGCAGGCGAACCGAGTTGATGTTCCATGTGGCTAGGGTAAAGGGCATTGGGTCTTCCGGTTGGGGTTAGAGCAGTGCGGCTGTCGGGCGGACGCCTGCAACATCAAGGCCCCGCCGGTTGGGCAGCGAAGCATGCATATGGGCCTTGGTCGCGGGATGTGCAGGGTCCAGCACGCCGAGTTTGACAAGAATGGCTGCGATTGCGGCATTGCTGGCGCGGGTGGCGCCGTCGGTGATCTTGAGCGCGACGCCCAGTTTCTTTTCAGGAATGATGGCAGTGAATACGCCCTCGGCCCCTGTCTTGATCGCGACCTTATGCTCCATCGCGCGCATCAGGATCGTGCAGGCCCGCCCCTCGCCCGCGACAAGTTCGGGGTAAGTCATCATGGCGCGGGCCAGTTTGTCGGCGGCAATGCTGCGGATATCGCTGCGTCCGTGTGCCGAGGCAAAGAACGCCATAGAGCGCGCCAGACCATGCACGCTGGTGGCAAAGTTGGGGGCAGAACAGCCGTCGATGCCAAAGGCGGGGCTGGTCTCTTCGGTCACGTCCTCAAAGGCCGCTTTGCAGGCCTGCTGCACGGGATGGTCAACCTCGTGGTATTCCGGCCCTGCGCGCAGGTGCTTGGTCAGCGTCAGAAAGCCTGCGTGCTTGCCCGAGCAGTTGTTATGCACCTGACAAGGGCTACCGTAGGCGCGGATGATCCCTTCGCGGGCTTCGCGGTCGTCGGGCATCTGCGGCCCGCAGCGGAAGGCATCGTCATCAAGCCCAAGATCACCCAGCCATGCGTTAACACGGGAGGTATGGATCGCGGCCCCGTTGTGCGAGGCGCAGGCCAGCGCGAGCTGTTCGTCGGAGAGATTGGCCCCTGCTCCGCTTTCCAAGAGCGGCAGCGCCTGAATCATCTTGCAGGAGGAGCGCGGATAGATCTGCGCGGCCGGATCGCCCCATTGGGCCACCACTTCACCCCGTTCGTCGCACACAACTGCGTGACCCTGATGGACGCATTCCACCATGTCACCGCGCCAAACCTCAACGAAATCTACCGGTTTTGTCATGTTTTGCCTTCTTGGAAACGCCGACGGATTAGGTTAGGCCCCGTGGCACAGACGCCAAGGGCTTTCCCCGCCAAGCGGAATTTTGCTAAGCTCTAGGCTATCGAGTTGAACAATGCCCTGCCAGTCGAAAAGCTGTACTTCAAGAGACAGCAAGGACCGGACGAGGGTTCCAGAGGCAATGACAGCTTGGAGGCTGTAAGAATGATTTTCAGAACATCCCGCATTTGCGCATTGGCCGCAGCCCTTTTGACCAGCGGTGCCGCATTGGCGCAGGAGGCCAGCAACAACCGTGTGGCGGCCGAAACGGACTGGAGCGTTTTTGTCGAGACCGACCCTGAGGAATGCTGGGCTGTGTCCGCCCCCAAGGAAACCGTCAACACCCGTGACGGCAACGTGGTCGAGGTACGTCGTGGCGATATCCGCCTGATCGTCTTTTACCGCCCCTCCGAGAACGTGCGCGGTCAGGTGATGTTCACCGGCGGCTATCCGTTCCGCGAAGGCTCGACCGTGAGCGTGCAGATCGGTGATGTGACCTACGAGATGTTCACCCAAGGCGAGACCGCATGGCCCGCCACGGCGGAAGATGACGAGCGTTTTGTTGCAGCGATGAAGCGCGGGGCGAATGCTGTCCTGACTGCCGTCTCCGGTCGCGGGACACAGACGCAGGACACTTTCAGCCTGCTGGGCTTTACCGCCGCTGTCGAAGAAGCCGCGCGGCGCTGCGAAGGCTAAAACAGCACAGAATCCGGTTCCGGCGGCGGCTTTCTTGAGAAGGCCGCCGCTTTGTCTTATATGACCCCTCAATCCACCACTTCGCGAGTCTCACTCATGGACGCCAAGGCCCCCATTACGCAGGACGTGCTGACGATCCCGCGCAAACTGCCCGAAGGCCCGACCAATCTGGTCGGTCTGACCCGTGACGCCATGCGTGACGCGCTGATCGCGATTGGCACGCCCGAAAAGCAGGCCAAGATGCGCGTCGGCCAGATCTGGCAGTGGATCTACTACTGGGGCGTCCGCGATTTCGAGCAGATGACCAATCTGGCGAAAGATTATCGTGCCAAACTCGCCGAGAACTTCGTGATCGCCGTGCCCGAGGTGGTGACCCGTCAGGTCTCTGAGGATGGCACGCGCAAATATCTGGTGCGTATCGCGGGCGGTCACGAGGTCGAGGTGGTCTATATCCCCGAGACGGATCGCGGCACGCTGTGTATCTCATCACAGGTCGGTTGCACGCTGACCTGTTCCTTCTGCCATACCGGCACGCAGAAACTGGTACGCAACCTGACGACTGCCGAAATCGTTGGTCAGATCATGGTGGCCCGTGACGATCTGGGCGAATGGCCCGAACGTGGCGCGCCCAAGGATGAGACCCGACTTTTGTCGAACATCGTGCTGATGGGCATGGGCGAGCCGCTCTATAATTTCGAGAACGTCCGCGATGCGATGAAGATCGCGATGGATGGCGAAGGCATTTCGCTCTCGCGCCGCCGCATCACGCTCTCGACCTCGGGCGTGGTGCCTGAAATTGCGCGGACGGCCGAGGAAATCGGCTGCCAGCTGGCGATTTCCTTCCATGCCACAACCGATGAGGTGCGTGACAGGCTGGTGCCGATCAACAAGCGCTGGAACATTGCCGAGCTTCTGGATGCCCTGCGCGAGTATCCGAAGGTCTCGAATTCCGAACGGATTACGTTTGAATATGTGATGCTTGATGGCGTGAATGACACCGACGAGGACGCACATCGCCTGATCAAACTGATCGACGGCATCCCTGCAAAGATCAACCTGATCCCCTTCAACGAATGGCCCGGCGCGCCATACAAGCGGTCGTCGAACAATCGCATCCGCCGCTTTGCCGATATCATCTACAAGGCGGGCTATGCCTCGCCGATCCGCACCCCGCGCGGTGAAGATATCATGGCAGCCTGTGGCCAGTTGAAATCCGCGACCGAACGCGCGCGGAAATCAAAGGCACAGATCGCGCAGGAAGCGGGCCTCTGAAAACAACTGCGGGGCGCGGCTTTCGCCGACACCCCGCATTCTCCTCCCTGGGAAAGTCTAGACCAGCAGTGCTTTTGCTTCCGATGGCGACAAGGCCGCGGGCCGCTCACAGGTCGTTGTCAGATTGATAAAGCGCTTCTCTTCGCCCGCCTTGAGGATACTGGTCATTACGTCCACTGCATGCACGGCCAGATCGATGTTGCAGCGATGCGCGCGCCCCTCGTCAATGGCAGAAGCCATGTCGGCAAGGCCCGCACAGCGGTAGTTGGCGCGCGTGTCCTGATTGGGCACACCAAAGGGGTGATCCCACGCGGACAGTTCGGCGATCTCTGCACCCGGTTTGCCGATTTCCAGCTTGCCGCCAAAGAAGTTCGGGTCCGGCACGAAAAGCGAGCCGGTTTCGCCGTAGAGCTCCATATTGGCGTGGCGGTGTGACCAGACATCCCAGCTTGCGCCCAGCGTGACGGTCGCGCCATTCGCGAACTCCAGCAGCGCGTGGATGTTGGTCGGCGTATCGACCGGCACGGTTTCGCCTTCGCGTGCGCCATTGCCGATGGTGCGGGTCGGAAAGGTCGCCGTGGCGAGTGCAGCGACGGTTTTCACCGGTCCGATCAACTGGATCAGGTTCGACAGGTAATAGGGCCCGAGGTCCAGGACCGGCCCGCCGCCAGGCTGGAAGAAGAAATCGGGGTTCGGGTGCCATGCCTCCATGCCGTGGCTCATGACGTGGCAGGTGCCGCCGATGATTTTGCCCACATCGCCTGCATCAATTGCCGCGCGCGCCTGCTGGTGCACCCCACCGAGGAAGGTATCGGGGGCCGAACCGACCCGCAGTCCTTTGGCGGCGGCCAGATCGCGCAGGATCTCGCCTTCTTCCAGCGTCAGGACCAGCGGCTTTTCCGAATAGGCGTGTTTGCCCGCCTCAAGGATGCGCTTGGTCACCGCGAAATGCACATCGGGGATGGTGAGGTTCACGATCACATCAATGTCGGAGGCTTTGAGCAGGTCATCCACAGTCTCTGCCCGAAGACCGTATTCATCCGCCCGCGCACGGGCAGCGTCCATGTTGATATCCGCCACGGCCCGCAGGTCGAGCGATTTGAAAAGTGGCGCAAGGCGACAATAGGTGGTCGAGATATTGCCGCATCCGATAATGCCGACGCCGAGTTTGGTCATGGGTCTGGTCCTTAGAGGGATTTCAGTGTTGCGATGCTGCGGCTTGCGAACCGTGCGTCATCTTTTGGGTTGTCATGTTCGATCACGTAGTGGTCGACGCCGGCGTCCTGCAGGGCGGCATGGATCGCAGCCCAGTTCTGCACGCCGTGCCCGACATCGGCCCAACCGTCCTCGTCCGTAGCCTCACCTGCGGGGGCAATATCCTTGACGTGGACACTCGCGATCTTGCCCGCGTATTTCTTGATCCATTCCACAGGATCATGACCCGCACGCAGCACCCAACCGAGGTCGAGTTCCAGCATCATGCCGTCCGAGACATTTGCGATGATATCCTGCGGCAGATCGCCTTCGGGTGTGGCGACGAATTCGAAGTCGTGGTTGTGCCAGCCGAAGATGAAACCGGCATCACGCAGGACTTGGCCCGCAGCGTCCAGACGCTGTGCAAATGCAGTCCAGCCAGCGGTATCGGTCGGGCGGGCGTCGAGCATTAGATATGGCACGAAGGCCTTTTCAACGCCGAGGTCCTTGAGCATGGCGGCGGTGCCTTCCGGGTCGCTTTCGAGCATATCCAGCCCGACATGGCAGCTTGTCATCTTAAGCCCCGAGGCATCGAGGGCCGCCTTGAGAGCCGCAGGATCACCGAGCAGCCCGCCGTAACCTTCGACTTCCGCGAAACCGGCATCGGCCAGCATTTTCATCGTATCGGCTACAGGCGGAAAGTTGCGCGAACAGTAAAGCTGGTAGGAAATACGGGGCATCATGCGTCCTTTCATTGGGCATAGGTCGCGCTGTGCAAATCGCGCAGCGTGAAAGTGGGGCGCGCGCCGGGATCGGCGGGCGCAAAGGTGATCTGCGTTGCCTCTCGGGGCAGGAGCAGCATTGCGTTCTTGTCAAAACGGCCCGCGACATCGGCCTCGACCGCAGCAAAGAGGGCGAGGTCCGTGCTGGTCAGCGTCAGTGTATTGCCGTCTTGCCGTGCCGAGAGGCCCGAAGGCTGCAGGTCGTAGCTCTTGTAGGGGCGCGGGGCGAAATGGTCGGCACCCGTCGTGCCGTCTGCCGTGGTCCAGCGGAAATAGAGCATCTCCTGCGGGCCGAGATCGGCAAGCGGCACGTTGCAGAGGGTTTGCGCATCCGAACCAAGCGTGCCCTTGGTGTAGGTCAGCGGGCGCAGACTGCCGTCCATCGAGAGGGCACTGATTTCAACCGTGATCTCGCAAGTGGCATCATCGTTGACGCCGACCAGTCGGATAGTCTCCCCCTCAGGCACCGCCGTCACGATCACCGGCGCAAAGAAATCCCGCGCCATGAAATGCAGGAGCTTCCAGTCTCCCCCGTAGTTCAGCGAGGCCCATGAGCAGACCGGCCACGTGTCGTTCAACTGCCAATAGAGCGTGCCCATGCAATGCGGTTTCAGACTGCGCCAGTGGGTCACGGCAGTCTTGATCGCCACGCCTTGCTGGACCTGAGACAGATAGACGAAATCGTCAAACTTTGTCGGCCAGCGGAAATAGCGGAACATGGTCTCCGCGATGCGGGCGTTGCCGCCTTTGTTCTTCTGGTGTGCTTCCAGAACGGGGGCCGCGATGTTCTGGTCCTCGGGCGCGGCAAAGCTGTTGACGGTCACCATCGACGGATAGCTTTGAAAACCGAACTCGGAACAGAACCGGGGCGAGACATCGCGGTAATGGTCAAAGTCGCGCCCTTCATGCCAGACCGACCAGAAGTGCATGTCGCCTGATCCGTCATTGTGCCATGTGTCCGCGAAGTTCAACGGACCGGCACAGGGCGATGAGGGCCACCAGTTCGCCTGCGGGTCGACCGAGAAGAGCGCGTCTTCGAGCGCGCGGTTCAGACGGTCATAGTTGGCCAGATAGCGGTCGCGGTCGTTGCTGGTTTCTTCGAACCACGTCAGCGCGCCGACAAGCTCGTTGTCGCCACACCAGAGTGCAAGGCAGGCACGGTGCTGCAGGCGTTTGACGTTCTCCACTGCTTCGGCGCGGACATTCGCCAGATAGTCGCGGTCGGAGGGGTAGATGTTGCAGGCGAACATGAAGTCCTGCCAGACCATCAGGCCCAGCTCATCGCAGAGGTCATAGAACCAGTCGGCCTCGTACCGGCCACCGCCCCAGATGCGGATCATGTTCATGTTGGCGTCGACGGCCGATTGGAGCAGGTCGCGGGTTTTCTCAGGGCTGATCCGGCCTGCGAGCGCGTCGGCCGGAATCCAGTTGACGCCTTTGGCAAAGATATCGCGGCCATTGACGCGGAATTTGAAACCGAGGCCGGCAGCGTCCGTTTCCGTGACCAGCTCCATCTGGCGCAGGCCGATCTTGCGGGTGGTCGCGACCCCCAATCCGGACACTGCAAGATTGTAAAGCGGCTGACTGCCCTGCCCTGCTGGCCACCACAGATCGGGGCTCTGCACGCGCAGGGTCACGGTGCATGCACCATCGATGATTGGTGCGGAAATCGACTCTCCGGCAATGGCGAAGGTCAGGTCACCGGTCAGATGACTTGCTTGTGCGGTGATGCGCAGAGTGACGCCATCTGCATTGTGGTCCTGATGCACCAGAACAGCGTCGATGCGTGGAGTGGCTGGCGCCTCAATCCGCATCTCGCCGTAGACGCCGAACGGCGCCAGCGCGATGTTCCAGTCCCAGCCGTAGTCGCACTGCGGTTTGCGCAGCAGGTTCACGTTAGGGATGGGATTGTTGCCCTCTTGATAGGGCAGATAGAAAGGCTGTTTCGCCTGCAGTTCAGCGGCATGGGCGATGGAGTTCTTGAAGGTCAGGCTGACCGTGTTCGCACCGACTTTGGCAACATGACCCAGCGGCACGCGGTAGGAGCGGAAGGCGTTGTCGCAGGTGAAGACATGCACGCCATTCAAGCGCACTTCGACAATCGTATCGACGCCCGACAGGACCAGTTCCACATCGGTCCGGTCCAGCGTGACCTCCCGGGTCGCGGTCCAGTCCCGCTCGGCGATCCAGCGCAGGTCATATTCGTTCCGCCCCCAATAGGGATCGGGGATCAGAGCGGCCTGCTCAAGCGCAGTGATCGCGTCGGTCGGAAAGTGGATCGGGCAAGAAAAATGGCCGCTCTCGTCGGAAAGCGACCATTCCCCCGTCAATGAAAGTGGTGTCACAGACGGTCCTCGGTCGCTTTATCAAAGAGCGAGGCTTTTGACGGATCAATACCGATCGCAATCGTTTCGCCCGCGCGCACCTTGGCCTGACCGTCCATTCGGATGCGGAACGGGTGGCGGCCCAGTTTGGCATAGACCAGCGTGTCGGAGCCCATGGGCTCGACCAGATCAATGTCCACTTCGTACTGGAGCGGCGCATTACCGACCAGCTCGCCGGTCACGACATGCTCGGGACGGATCCCGATGACCGCAGGACGGTCGGCGGTTTGCGGTGATGCAAACTCGTAGCCAGTCATCGGCATGACCATAACGTCCACTTTGAAGCTGCCCGCCTCGAGATGCCCTTCGAGGAAGTTCATTGAGGGCGAGCCAATGAAGTCGGCCACATAGAGGTTGCGCGGCTTGTTGTAGATCTCGTCAGGTGACGAAAGCTGCATGATCTTGCCGCCCTTCATGATCGCGATCCGGTCTGCGAGCGTCATCGCTTCGATCTGGTCGTGGGTCACGTAGATCATGGTGTTCTTCAGCTGGTTGTGCAGACGCTTGAGTTCCACGCGCAGGTCAACCCGCAGCTTGGCATCGAGGTTCGAGAGCGGTTCGTCAAAGAGGAACACATCCACATCACGCACCAGCGC
>CAXQAV010000289.1:0-2075 GCA_964221795.1 Luminiphilus sp.
TTGAAACAGACCCTGCGTTATGGTGAGAACAGCCACCAGCAAAGGCACGGCGGCGCGGGGCCTTCTCTTCAATCGCCGTCGCCATCCAGTTCGACACTGCCGCGTCGTAGGCTGCGGTACGGGCATAGGCGATCTGCGACAGGCGCTGACGGAAGGCATATGTTGTCTGGCCGTCATTGGCGTCCAGCTCAGCCAGCAGCGCCTCGTAGTCCTGCACGTCGGTCACAACGTTCACAAACAGATGGTTCTTCGATGCCGCACGGATCATCGCCGGACCGCCGATATCGATGTTTTCGATCATCTCGTCATAGTCTGCGCCCCGTGCCAACGCCGCCTCAAACGGATAGAGGTTTACCACCAGCAGATCGATGGCGCCGATGCCGTGCTCGTTCATCGCGGCAACGTGGGTGTCGTTGTCCCGCAGGGCCAGCAGACCACCATGCACCATCGGATGCAGTGTCTTGACGCGACCGTCCATCATCTCCGGAAATCCTGTCACGTCGGAGACGTCTTTCACGGTCAGCCCCGCATCACGCAGCGCTTTGGCAGAACCACCGGTTGACAGCAATTCAACACCACGCGCAGCCAGCGCCTTGCCCAAATCAATCAGGCCGGTCTTGTCGGATACGGAAAGCAGCGCACGGCGTACGGGGTGAAGGTCGGTCATGGCAGGGCAGGTCCTTTTCAGGCTCAGTCGATTAACGCGGGGTCGTCCCGGTTCAGGTCTCGCACGGCAACGGCAGTTTCCTGCGCTTTACTGAGCGTCCACCGGATGCGCGTTGCATAGTTCATTGCCCGCCCGGAGAGAACGATCTGTTTTGCCGCACGCGGCTTCAAGCGGGTCTTTTCCAGGTAGACACTGGGTTCCAGCTTCAGTTCGCAGGTCCCATCATGACGGAACACCCAGATTTCCCCGCTCTTGAGCGCCATGGATACCGCTGCGCCGCCCAAGTCAAGAGCCGCGTCCACATCAGGGTGCAAATGTAGCCGGATGTCGAACCCAACACCGCCCAAAGATTGGGCATCCATTGCCTTGTCAAAGCGGCGCTTGTTTCGGGTATCTATCGCCAGCAGCATGTCCTCGCCTGCCAGTCCCCGGCCGTCCACGGCCAGCTCCAATGTGCGGGCATGGGTCAGGCCAAAGAGGCGTTCATATCCGTTATGCCCGCCCTGAAAGCGATAGCCGTCTTCCAGATCCGACACTTCCAGCGGCACGGTGTCCGGCGCCTCGACCATGATCTCATGGCCGCTGCCGCGTTCCGGCGAAGACAGGCGAGCGCTGGAATGCCCTTCGATACACAAGGTCGAATGAGACGGCGACGCCCGACCGGCGCGGCGCCATTCAACGCCAAAGGTTTCCCCCGACCCGCAGTTGACAATCAACGGTCGCCGTCCGGATGTCAGCTCGAATGCGAGTGTCGAGGCATGTCCATTCCAGGATGCGCGCCCTTGTGGCGGTACAGAAGCGTCTATGATCACCGAGGTGCGACGCGCCGACAGCCGTGCGTAGCCCATCGCCAGCCCATCGGCGTGGCGCGACGTGACATGGCTGGCTGCAAGCGCATGATCCAAGCGACCTTCCAATCCGCGCCCGCCTCCGTGGAAACGCGCAAGCCCGCCGTCGCTGTGGCGCAGTGTCCGCAAGGTTGGGGCAATACGTTCGATCGCCTGTGTCTGTGCGGCTGGCACGCCGCGCCCTGCATCCACCAGGGCCGCTGACGCCCAGGTCAGAAGTGTGAAGACCTCCAGCAGCTCTTCGGGGTTGCGCGTAGGCAAGCCCCCCTGCTCGTCAATCTGGCTTGCGCATTCTTCGGCCAGAGCCTTAAGCGCGGGATCCACCTGATCCTCGTGCCCCTTCAGAGCAAGCCCTGCATAGATCAACCCAGTCAACGCCTCGAACCTTGGCAAGCCGGGAGAGGCCCCCTGCCAACGCTTGGACAAGAACCAGGTCTGTCGCGACAATGCCTGAAAGAAAGCCTGCGACTGAACAGACGTGCGGCCAGACAAGAGGAACAGCGCATGATTGATCCAGCGGATCACCCTGCGCCCGGTGAGATCCGGAGACCAACCCGGCC
>CAXQAV010000290.1:0-2385 GCA_964221795.1 Luminiphilus sp.
CACATGCCGCTCCGGTCGTTCTTTGTGGCAGGGCTGATCATGCTGGCCATCGGCCTCGCCCCGGTATTGCGGTTCTTCTATTTCTATATGATCGGCGAGGGCGACGGGAAACTGCAGTCACTGATCATCGGCGGCGCGTTTCTGGTGATCGGCTATGTGACGATGCTCGTGGCTTTCCTAAGCGATACGATTGCGACCAACCGCCAGCTTTCGGAAACCGCGCTGGCCAAGATCCGCGAGATCGAGGTCGCTGTGGCGCGGCTGGAAAAGTCTTCTAAAGACAAATAGGGCAGGCGCGGGCCGGATCAGCCCGCGCCTTTCGCAATCAGGGCTGCGCGTAGTCTTCCATTGGGGGGCAGGTGCAGGTCAGGTTCCTGTCCCCCCAGACATTGTCGACGCGGTTCACCGGCGGCCAGTATTTGTCCACGCGGAACGATCCGGTCGGGAAGCAGGCGCTTTCGCGGCTGTAGGGGCGATCCCACTCGCGCACGAGGTCTTCCATGGTGTGAGGCGCGTTCTTAAGCGGGTTGTTGTCGCGGTCCATCTTGCCCTCTTCGATGGCGCGGATTTCCGCACGGATGCCCAGCATCGCATCGCAGAAACGGTCAAGCTCCGCCTTGGTCTCAGATTCGGTCGGTTCGATCATCAGCGTGCCGGCCACAGGCCATGACATGGTCGGCGCATGAAATCCGCAGTCGGCCAGACGTTTGGCGATATCATCGACGGTAACGTTTGCGCTGGCCGCAAATGGTCGTGTGTCGATGATGCATTCATGCGCCACGCGGCCCGTCGGTCCCTTGTAGAGCACGTCGAATGCCCCTTGCAGCCGCTTGGCGATATAGTTGGCGTTCAGGATCGCCACCCGCGTTGCCTGCGTCAGACCTTCGCCGCCCATCATCAGACAGTAGGCCCAGGAGATCGGCAGGAGCGAGGGCGAGCCATAGGGCGCGGCACTGACCGCACCCTCGCCGCCATTGGGGTCGCCCGGCAGATGCGGGATGAGATGCGCCTTGACGCCAATTGGCCCCATGCCGGGGCCACCGCCGCCATGCGGGATGCAGAAGGTCTTGTGCAGGTTCAGATGGCTCACATCCCCGCCCAGATCGCCCGGACGCGAGAGGCCCACCATCGCGTTCATATTCGCCCCGTCGATATAGACCTGACCGCCCGCCGCATGCGTGATTTCGCAGACCTCGGTAACGGTCTCCTCAAAAACGCCGTGGGTCGAGGGGTAGGTGATCATGCAGCCGGCAAGGTTATCTTTGTGCTGTTCTGCCTTCGCGCGGAAGTCGTTGAGATCGATGTCGCCATTCGCGGCGGATTTGACCGGAACGACCTTCCAGCCGACCATCTGTGCCGAAGCCGGATTGGTGCCATGGGCGCTCATCGGGATCAGGCAGATGTTGCGATGCCCCTGTCCGCTGGCACGGTTATATGCAGCGATAGTGAGCAGCCCCGCATATTCGCCCTGCGCCCCCGAGTTCGGCTGCATCGAAATCGCGTCATAGCCTGTGATCTCGCAAAGCTTGGCCGAGAGGTCTTCGATCATCTCGGTGTAGCCTGCCGCCTGATCTTTGGGGCAGTAGGGGTGCAGATGCGCAAACTCCCGCCATGTGACAGGCATAATCTCGGCAGCAGAGGTCAGCTTCATGGTGCAGGAGCCCAGCGGGATCATAGCACGGTCAAGCGCCAGATCACGGTCGGCGAGGCGGCGCATGTAGCGCATCATCTCGGTCTCTGCCCGGTTCATGTGAAAGATCGGGTGGGTCATGAAATCCGAGGTGCGGATCAATTTCTCCGGCATGTGGTAATGCGGGGTATAGTCTTTGTCCTTGCGGTTGATCCCGAAGGCGCGCCAGACCCGCTCGATGGTGGAAGGTCGGGTGCATTCATCCAGCGTGATCCCGATTGCGGTCTTGCCGACAGCGCGCAGGTTGATGCCTTCGTCCACGGCGGATTTGATCACGGCGGACTGCAGCGGGCCGACATCAACGGTGATCGTGTCAAAGAACGTGGCAGGGCGAACATCGAAGCCGGCCTGTTGCAACCCTTCGGCAAGGCGGGCTGTCTTGCGGTGGATGCGTTGGGCAATGGCGCGCAGGCCCTCTGGTCCGTGAAAGACGCCATAGAAACCAGCCATCACGGCAAGCAATGCCTGTGCGGTGCAGACGTTCGAAGTCGCTTTCTCGCGCCGGATATGCTGCTCGCGAGTCTGGAGTGACAGGCGGTAGGCGCGGTTTCCGTGGCTGTCGATGGACACGCCGACAATCCGGCCCGGCATGCTGCGGGCATACTCGGCCTTGGTCGCCATATAGGCCGCGTGCGGGCCACCATAGCCCATCGGCACCCCGAAACGCTGGGACGAGCCGACAGCTATGTCGGCCC
>CAXQAV010000291.1:0-2443 GCA_964221795.1 Luminiphilus sp.
TCGCCTTCGGTGATGCCAAGGCGGCTGGAAAGCCCGCCGTTGATCTCAAGAACACACTGATTCCGCTCGATATGCTCTTTGCGGGTGCGGACGGCACGATTCTCAATGTCCATGAAAATGCGATCCCCGGTGACCTGACACCGATCCCCGGAGGCGAGCAAATCCAGTATGTTCTTGAGATCAACGGCGGGCTTTCCAGCCGCCTTGGCATCACCGAAGGCGATCTGATGCAGCACCCCAGCATGGGGAGCGAAGCAATTCTCGCCTGTGATGAAAATTCCCAAAGTTAGGGGTTTTCAAATCATTTGAGTGGGGCTAAAGACGCACTCGGTCCGGGGCGTAGCGCAGTCTGGTAGCGCATCTGTTTTGGGAACAGAGGGTCGGGAGTTCGAATCTCTCCGCCCCGACCATTTCTCCTAGAAATCCGATTTGACGGGTGGTGGCTCTTCTTGGGCGCCAGTCGCAGGGCTTGCGCCTTGACGGTAGTCGGCCTGTTGTGGGGATCGTCCCTAGATTCGGGTTGGCTGGTAGCCTTGTGTTGTGGCGATGGGGTTACAGGACGTTCGCTGTTCCTCGGATGCCCGATTCTCGTGCATGTGCCGCCAGACCTGTCTTCAGGCAGAAATTGAACCTTTTGACATAAGTGCAAACGTCACAACGGCTTTTCACGAGGCCCCTGGGCGTCTTGATTTTGGACAAATCTGTGCATGAATCGGCGGCGCTTCTCGGGCTTCACGGACGGCTATCTCAGTCAACCGAAATTATCTGCATTTTGTGTTAAAAACTCATTGACCCACTAGGGCTAGATGCGGTTACTTGTGCAGGCCGGCGAAAACTACACAACATGTGGTGTTGGCATTGGGGACAGGTTCATTTGGCAGGCGCCGTTCGGTGCGCATGCAGAGTGCGGTCGTAGGCCGCGCTGCAAGATAGCTTTTGCCGTTGTTCGTGACCCCGCAAGGAGATGACGCCGCATTTGCGGCAGGGAGTGACGCCGCAACGACGGCATGGATAACGGGGCAGTTTGCATGAAAATCGAACGTAATTTCACCAAGGCAGGTCAGAACGCCTACGCAGAGATCGCTTTTAAGTCGGCGACCTCCGAGATTCGTAACCCTGACGGGACAGTGGTCTTCAAACTCGATAATTGCGAGATTCCACAAGGTTGGAGTCAGGTGGCATCTGACGTCATCGCGCAGAAGTATTTCCGCAAGGCAGGCGTGCCTTCCGAAGTGAAGAGGATCAAAGAAAAGGGCGTGCCCGAATTTCTGTGGCGCTCCGAGCCAGCCAAAGGCGCGACTTTTGGCGGTGAGACCTCGGCCAAGCAGGTCTTTGACCGTCTGGCAGGCGCATGGGCCTACTGGGGCTGGAAGGGTGGCTACTTCTCCAGCGAGGACGATGCCCGCGCCTATTTTGACGAAATGCGCTACATGCTGGCGACCCAGCGCGCCGCGCCGAACAGCCCGCAGTGGTTCAACACCGGCCTGCACTGGGCCTATGGCATCGATGGTCCCGCACAAGGCCACTACTATGTGGACTACAAGTCGGGCGAGCTGACCAAGTCGGCCTCTTCCTACGAGCACCCACAGCCGCACGCTTGCTTCATCCAGTCCGTCGACGATGATCTGGTGAACGAAGGCGGGATCATGGACCTCTGGGTCCGTGAGGCACGTCTATTCAAGTACGGCTCCGGCACCGGCACCAACTTCTCGTCGCTGCGCGGCGAGGGCGAGCCACTGTCCGGCGGCGGCAAGTCGTCGGGCCTGATGGGCTTCCTCAAGATCGGTGACCGCGCTGCAGGTGCGATCAAGTCGGGCGGCACCACACGCCGCGCGGCCAAGATGGTCATCGTGGACGCGGACCACCCCGATATCGAGGAATTCATCAACTGGAAGGTGCTGGAAGAGCAGAAAGTGGCGTCGATCGTTGCTGGCTCCAAGATGCACGCCCGCTACCTCAACGCGATTTTCAAAGCCATTAAGACATGGGATGGCGAAGAAGTTGCCGCCAATGATCCAAAGACCAACGAGACGCTCGCCGCAGCCGTCAAGGACGCCAAGCGCTCGTCGATCCCTGAGACCTACATCAAGCGCGTGCTGGACTATGCCAAACAGGGCTACACCAGTATCGAATTCCCGACCTACGACACAGACTGGGATTCCGAAGCCTATAACTCTGTCTCCGGCCAGAACTCTAACAACTCGATCCGCGTGACCGATGCCTTCCTCAAGGCGGTCGAGAACGACGAGAACTGGAAACTGATCAACCGCAAAAACGGTGAAGTCGCCAAGATCATCAAGGCCCGCGACCTGTGGGAGCAGGTGGGCCACGCCGCTTGGGCCTGTGCTGACCCGGGTATCCAGTACCACGACACCGTCAACGCATGGCACACATGCCCCGAAGATGGCAGATCGGAAGAGCACACGTCTGAACTCCAGTCACA
>CAXQAV010000292.1:0-2658 GCA_964221795.1 Luminiphilus sp.
CGAAAATCGGCCTGGATCAGCCCTCACGGCGCGTCTCATGCAGGACCGCACAGCCGCAAACCCGCGCAATGTCGGGGAAAATCGGTGCAAACTTGCTGTGGGCAGTAGAGATAGGGGTCGGTGGCGGAGACGAAGGGATTCGAACCCTCGAGACGGTTGCCCGCCTACTCCCTTAGCAGGGGAGCGCCTTCGACCACTCGGCCACGTCTCCGCCGACCCGTTTATTGATTGGGGTCGGGACAAACAAGATGTTTTTTCTGATTTTCCTGCAGGTCTTTGAAACCTTTTGATTTGCCGAATGATGGCGTCGTCAGAGGCGGTTTCTGCGTGTTGTGGCCGTATCAGAGGGCGATTTCCTCACGCATGTCCCGTTGCGAAAATCCCCGAAATAGATTAGAACAAAGAAAGAACAAATAGTGGATTCGGTGTCAGGTGAATGGGTGTGCTTCGGATGCAGCAAGGGTTGGCAGGGCAGGGCGAATGCGCCGCCGCGATGCCGCATACCCTGGCCGAGGTGTTTCCAAGCCACCCTTCGGATGCCAGTGCGACCGCCTTTATGCTCTCGCGCCTGCCCAGGACGAATGCGCCGATCCTCTGGGTGCAGGACCGGCTCTCGCGGAAAGAGGCGGGGCGCCCCTCGCTTGCCGGTATCGGGCTGCAACATCCCCTGATCATGGTCGATCTCTCACGCGCCGCAGATGTGCTCTGGGCGATGGAGGACGGGTTGCGTTGCCGCGCCCTTGCGGCCGTGGTGGGCGAGGTTTGGGGCGATCCGCCGGCCTTGGATTTCACCGCGACCAAGCGCCTTGCCATGCGGGCAGAGGCGGCGGATGTCTCCTGCTGGCTGATCCGGCGCGCCGCATCGCCGAACCTCAGCGCCGTACGCGACCGCTGGCGCATTGCCAGCCTGCCGTCCGCGACCCATCCGCACGATGCACAATCCCCCGGCGATCCGCGCTGGGCGCTCGATCTCTTCCGCTCGCGCCGCTCCAAGCCGGGGCAATGGGTGGCCACCTATGAGCGGGCGGCGGATCGTCTCCATCTCACTGCCGCAGTTGGCGATCGAGCGGTGGACACGCGTGATGGAGCGGCAAGGGAACGCGCCGCCGGATGACATCCCCGTCGTGCTGGCGCGCGAGGGGCATCATGGCCCTGTGATCCACGCTGCCAACCGCAAGGCGCGCATGGAGGGGGTTAACCCCGGCTCGCGCGTGGTCGACATGCGCGCGATCTGCCCCGAATTGCAGGTGGAATATGCCGATCCGGCAGGGGATCGCGCGGCACTGGACCGGCTCGTCCTCTGGGCGCGGCGGTTCTGCCCTTGGACCGTGCGAGACGGCGAGGACGGGATAATTCTCGACACCACCGGATCGGATCATCTCTTCGGTGGCGAGGCCGCGATGCTGGTCGAAATGGAGACCCAGCTTTCCCTGCTTGGTCTGAGCGCGCGGCTGGCGGTCGCTCCGACATGGGGGGCGGCATGGGCGCTGGCGAGGTTCGGGCCGGTGCGGGCGATCTGCGGGCCGGACGAGGCGTTTTTCAAACTCGGCCCCTTGCCTGTGGCGGGGCTGCGGCTGAACGCGGATACGGTGCTTTTGCTCCGCCGTCTGGGGCTGAAAACCATCGGTGCGGTGATGGATGTGCCGCGCCTGTCGCTGACCCGCCGTTTTGTGAAAGCGGGGCTGGAAGCGAACCCGCTGATGCGGCTCGATCAGGCGTTGGGCAAGCTGGCTGAACCCGTCGCAAGTGTCGAGGCCCGTGCCCCGATCCGCGCGCAGGCCCGTCTGGCCGAACCGATCTTTGACCCCACCCCGCATCTGCCGGACCTGTGCGAGGACTTGTGTGAGCAACTGAAAACAGCCGGCCTCGGCTGTCGTGCCTTGCATCTGGTGGTCTACCGCACCGATGGCGACGTGGCCGAGGTGACGGTCCGCACCTCTGCGCCCACCCGTGATCCGGCGCATCTGCACAGCCTGTTCCGTGACAAGCTGGAACGGATCAACCCCGGGTTCGGGTTCGATCTGATCACCCTTGCCGCCGGCGGGGTCGAGCCTTTGGAGGAGCGTCAGACCCGTCTGGATGGCGATAGCGACGATGACCTGCATCTGACACGCCTGATCGACCGGCTCAGCGCCAAATTCGGTCCCCGTTCCGTGACGCGCCCCGTTCTGCATCAAAGCCATATCCCCGAACGGGCCGAAGGCATGCTAGCGGCCTTGGCCGAAGCCCCCGCCGATCAGACCGTCGTGACCAAGGAACGTCCCCTGCGCCTGCTCGATCACTCCGAAGAGGTGCGCGTGCTTTACACGGTCCCCGAAGGCCCGCCTGCGCAATTCATCTGGCGGCGCCAGACCTGTCGCGTGGCGCGCTATGCCGGGCCGGAGCGGATTGCGCCAGAGTGGTGGAAAGACCGCCCCGGCACACGGCTGCGCGATTATTTCAAGGTCGAGGATGCCTCGGGACGCAGGCTTTGGCTCTATCGTGAGGGCGTGCTGGGCGACAGGCGCGGGGCCGAGCCGCGCTGGTTTGTGCACGGGTTTTTCGGGTGAATGTGCGGCAACATAAGGGCCGCGCCCGACCCTGGGGCGAAGGCCGTCTTGCAAAAGGTCCAGTGGACCTTTTGAGGCCGGAGCGTGCGGTAGCACAGGGTGCACGCAG
>CAXQAV010000293.1:0-5481 GCA_964221795.1 Luminiphilus sp.
AGCTTGGACTCTTCTACCTGATGCGCTTCGGCTCGGGTGTGGCGGTGGTCCTCGGTGCGCTCCTCTTCATCTACTCCATGCTCGTGGTGCGCCGCGAGGTGGTCAAACCCGGTCCCGTCATCAAGGACGCGGCCGTTCCGGGAGAGTGATCCGATGAAAGACCTGCATAACTCCGACCTGCCGTTCTACCAGCCCATCGCCGATGAATGCGCGGTGTTCGAGACGGCCCATGCCAACGCTCGGCCCCTTCTTCTGAAGGGGCCGACCGGCTGCGGCAAGACGCGCTTCGTGGAACACATGGCGGCGCGGCTGGACCTGCCGCTGCACACGGTGGCCTGCCACGACGACCTCTCGGCCGCCGACCTGATCGGGCGCTACCTGCTGAAGGGCGGCGAGACCGTCTGGGTCGACGGGCCGCTCACCCGGGCAGTGCGCGAAGGCGGCATCTGCTACCTCGACGAGGTGGTGGAGGCCCGCAAGGATGTCACCGTCGTCCTGCATCCGCTGACCGATGACCGCCGCCGGCTGGTCATCGACAAGACGGGCGAGGAACTGGTCGCCCCGGACAGCTTCATGCTCGTCGCCAGCTACAACCCCGGCTACCAGAACATCCTGAAAAAGCTGAAGCCCTCGACCCGGCAGCGATTCGTCTCCGTCGGGTTCGATTTTCCGACATCGGAGGTCGAGGTGCCGGTCGTGATCCGCGAAAGCGGGCTGGACGAAGGCCGGGCGAAGGCCTTGGTCCGACTGGCGGGCGGTATCCGCAACCTCTCGGGCATGGATCTTGAGGAAGGGGTCTCGACCCGTCTGCTGATCTACGCCGCCACGATGATCGCCAAGGGGATGCCCGTCGACCGGGCCCTTCAGGCCGCGATCATCGAACCGCTCAGCGATGAGCCGGACGTTCAACAGGCCCTGCGCGATATCGCCAGCGCCGTATTCGGGTGATGCCATGATCCACGTTCTCGACCTCATGGAGCCGGAGGAAACTGTCGGTAACCTCTGGCACGACATGGCGACGCGCAAGGCCGCAAAGGATGCCGAGCGCGCCGTCACATTCGACGCCATGCGCCCCAGCCTTGCCGCACTCTTCCGGGCACTCGGTGGCCCGGCGGGGGTCGAGATCGTGGCATCGCCGCTTGCCTCCTCCGACCATCGGCCCGGCCTGTTCCGCCGGGTCGGCACCCCGCGCGAAATGGTCCATGTGGCGGACTTCGACGGGGATCGCCTGCGCCTGCCGCCGGTGATGGACTGCTTTTCCACACGGGAGCTGAACCGCGCCGCCTATCTCTGGCTCGCCGCCATCGCCGCGTTTGCGGAGGTCCCCGCGCGGCTGGCCGACCCCTATCGTAACGACCTCGCCCAGATCGCGGCGAACGAAGCCGCCATGGACCGCGCCTTCCGCGCTTGCCCCGGTCTTCAGGAAGATTACCGGGTGCTCTGCCTCGAAACCTGCGCCCTGCGCAAACGCGGCGCCCTGCCCCAACACGAAGCCTCGGTCGAGCTGATGATCCTTGATCAGATCGGCTGCCAGCGTGGCGGAATCGAAGAAATCGACACCCCCGCCCCGCGCGGCTACCGCAGTTATGCCCCGGTGCCGATCTGGCTGCGGTTCCTGCCGCGGACCACCGGCAAGGGCGCGGCGGATACAGCGGAGGACCCCGATCAGACTCCCGCCTTCGCCGTTCCCAGCCGGAAAGAGGCGAAACGCGAGGACCGCGATCAGGCCAACCGCAACGACGGGTTCATCATCCATCGGTTCGAAACGATCATGTCATGGGCCGAAAGCCTGAACATCAACCGCATGGTCGATGACGACGATCAGGACAATGCTGCAAAGGCGGCCGAGGATCAGGACCACCTGACATTCTCGGAGAACATGAAGCGCGCCGCGACCCGTCTGCGCCTGTCGCTGGACCTGTCGCCACAGGATGCCGATCACGAGATGCTGGCAGGCAAGTTCACCTACCCGGAATGGAACCGCCGCACCGCTGCCTACATGCCCGACCACACCCGCGTGCTGGAAGCCCCCGCGAAACCGCGCACCGAATACGCCCCCGACCCGCGCCTCGTCGCCCGGGTCAAACGCAAGTTCGCGCCGCTGCATCCGCGCCGCGTCGTCCTGCCCCGCCAGATTGACGGGGAGGACCTCGACCTTGACGCCATCGTCACCTCGCGCACCGATATCGCCTGCGGACAGGAAGGGTCGGACCGGGTCTGGCAGGCGGGTCGTCCCGTGGCACGGGACCTGTCGGTGGCGATCCTGATGGACTGCTCCCGCTCGACCGAGGCCGCGATCGGCGAGACCTCGGTCATCGAGGTCGCCCGCGAAGCCCTGTCTTCGCTGGCCGAAGGGATCGACACCGCCGGCGACCGGCTTGGCATCTGGGGGTTCTCCTCCCTGCGCCGCGACCGTGTCTTCCTGCACCGGGCGAAGACCTTCGAGGAACCGATGTCGCCAGACGTCACCGCCCGGATCGGCGGCCTGACCCCCGGCCACTACACCCGGCTCGGCGCGGCGATCCGCCATGTGTCGGCGCAGCTGGGCGAGGAAGGCGCGACCCGCCGCCTGCTGCTTGTCCTGACCGATGGCAAGCCCAATGACCTCGACCATTACGAGGGTCAGCACGGGATCGAAGACAGCCGCATGGCCGTCCGAGAGGCCCGCGCCCTCGGCCAGGCCGTGCATGGCGTCATCGTCGATCTGGACGGGCAGGACTGGTTCGCCCGCATCTTCGATCGCGCCGGGTTTACCCTGCTGCCGCATCCCGAGCGACTGCCGCGTGCCCTGCCCGAAATCTATCAAACCCTGACCATGGAGAACTGAGATGAAACGCATCCTCACCATCGCCCCGTATCTGACGACGATCCTGCCCACGACCGCCCTTGCGGAGGCCTTCGACAGACCCATCCCGCAGCCCCAGACCGAAGCGGCGGAGTTCTGGTTCTTCGTCGGCTCTGTCGCATTGCTGCTGTCGCTGGTCGCCGTACAGATGCTGGTGAGCCGGAGATGAGACCTTCGCGGAAGCTCTTTGCGGCGCTCTACCCGTTTGGCGCCGGGGCCATGGGGGTGAACCTCTTCTTCGCCTCGCTCATCGGGTCATGGATGGGCTGGCCGGTGCTGACGCCCTGGCAATCCGCAACCGGGGGGCTGGTCATCGGCCTTCCCGCGACCTACGCCTTTGCCTGTCACATCGTGCGACTGATGGAGAAGGCCGAAAGCTGATGACCGGATGGACGGAATACACGCTCGCACTGACGATCTTCGTTGCCAGCCACTTTCTGCCGCGCATCGGCGGCCTGCGCGACAGGCTGATTGGCGCGGTCGGGCGGCGCTTGTATTTCTCGGCCTACGGGTTCTTGTCCCTCACCCTGCTCGTCTGGGTCATCGTCGCGGCAGGTCGGGCACCCTATGTCGAACTCTGGCCACAGGCACCTTGGACGAGGTGGATGCCCAATATCGCGATGCCCATTGCCACCGTGCTGGTTTTCTGCGGATTCGGTCTGCGGAACCCCTACACGCTTGGCGGCAAGCGCGACGCCATCATCGATCCCGACCATCCGGGTTTCGCAGCCGTCTCCCGACACCCGCTGTTCCTTGCGCTGGCGCTTTGGGCCGGGGCGCATCTCGTGCCCAACGGAGATCTCGCCCATGTGATCCTATTCGGCAGCTTCACGATCATGGCGCTGGTCGCCATGCCCGCATTTGACACAAAAGCCCGCCGGACACTCGGCCCCGAAGCCACGGCGTTTTTCAAGGACACTGCGATCCTCTCGCTATCCCCCTTTTTCGACCAGACCTGGGTTCTCGAAAACGCGCGGCTTCTTGCAATCCGCACCATCATCGGCTTGCTGATCTGGGCCGCCGCCCTGCACTTGCACGACCTAATGATCGGCGTATCGCCCTTTCCCTTCTGAGCTTGATCCTACGCAAAGTTCACGACCCGGAAAAGGCGCATACGGGACGTATGAAACAGATCGACTGCCTCAGATCCCTCGGCCTCTTCGACGCCCGGGTGCCCCGCTACACCTCCTATCCGACAGCCCCCATCTTCTCGCCTGAGGTGGGAGCCAGGCACCAGGCCAATGCGCTCGCCGTGCTGAACCCGGACGAACCCGTCTCGGTTTACCTGCACATACCCTTCTGCGAGCGGTTGTGCTGGTTCTGCGCCTGCAGGACGCAGGGCACAAAGACCCTTTCCCCCGTTGAAAGCTACATCGGCACGCTGGAGCAGGAGCTGGCGCTGCTGAAAGATATCCTGCCCGCCGGGCTGCGGATGGGCCGGATGCACTGGGGCGGCGGCACGCCGACGATCCTCCCGCCGCCTCTCATCCACCGGCTGGCACAGGCCGTTCGCGCCGTCATCCCCCCAACCGAGGACCACGAGTTCTCGGTCGAGATCGATCCCACGATGGTCGATCCCGACAAGATCGCAGCGCTGGCCCAGGAGGGCATGAACCGCGCCAGCATCGGCATCCAGGATTTCGACCCGAAGGTGCAACAAGCCATCGGCCGCATGCAGCCCTTCGACGTGACACGGGCCTGTGTCGAAGACCTGCGCGCAGCGGGGGTTCACTCGCTGAACGCAGACCTCGTCTACGGGCTGCCCCATCAGGGCCTCGCGCGGATGGATGACACGATCTCGAAAGTGCTCGAGCTGGAGCCGGATCGGCTGGCCCTTTTCGGATACGCCCATGTGCCGTGGGTGTCGAAACGCCAGCGGCTCATCGACGAGGAGGCGCTGCCGAAAGAGGTCGAGCGATATGAACTCGCAAAACTGGCAGCGCAGCGGTTCAAGGATGCGGGCTTCGATGCGATCGGGATCGACCATTTCGCGCGATCCGGCGATACTCTGGCGCGGGCAGCCCGCACCGGCCACCTGCGGCGCAACTTCCAGGGCTATACTGACGACACCTGCCCGACGCTGATCGGCCTCGGGGCCTCCTCAATCTCGCGTCTGCCCTTGGGCTACGTCCAGAACGCGCCGGCCACCGCCGCTTACATCCAGCGCATTGAGAGCGGGACATTGGCAGGGTCGCGCGGTCACGTAGTGACAGAGGAAGACCTGCTCAGGGCTCGCGTCATCGAGATGCTGATGTGCGATTTCCGCCTCAACCGACCTGCACTTCGTCAGGCGTTCGGCGACAAATCAAACATCGTCGATCCATTGATTGCGCAGGTGGCAACCCGGTTTCGCGACTATGTGGAGCTTTCGGAAAACTATCTCGATATTGCCCGTGCGGGCAGGCCACTCACGCGCATCATCGCAAGCTGGTTCGACGCTCATGTCCCGGACGGCGTCAAATATAGTCAGGCCTCATGAACGGATGCTCCACGAGTGCCGAAAACGCTGAATTTCTCGACGGTTCTCCAACAACTTGGAGATTGCACAAACCAATGGCGAACGGGGCCAACTGCCTTTATTCACCGCATTTGGCAGGACTGTCGGCGGTTCGCTGCGGAAGGAGGCAGCGAACCGC
>CAXQAV010000294.1:0-7404 GCA_964221795.1 Luminiphilus sp.
TTGTCGCTTCGACTTGGGTCAGGGTGGCCTGCAGGCTTTCCGTGATCGCGGCCAGATCGTCATTCATAAAGCGGTCCGCGCCCGCAAATGCCTGCTCGGCAGCGGAGAGCGCCCTGTCGCCTGTGGCAAGGGCCGCGTTGATGGCCGCCAACGTGTCATTGGCATTGGCAAATGTTGTGGTTGCAGCCTCCAGCGCCTCGGTCGCGCTCAACGTCAGCCGGTCGATACGTCCCGAGGCTGACGTCAGGTCTTCGGCAATCGTCGTGATACTGTCCTCGGCGGTGCGGGTCGCGCGGCGGATGTCGGCCAGTATTGCGGGGAGTTCGACCTCGGCGGTGTCGCCGATCATGGTAAGGACCTCGTTTGCCTGCGCAACGGCCTCGCGCATATCCACGATCAACGCCTCGCCTTCGCCGGCGACCAGTTCGTCAAAGCGGTCGGCGGCGACTTCCACGCTGGTCATCGCGCCGTCGATGCGGGCGATGACGTCATTTGTTGCGGCAAGCGTGGCCTCTGCCTCCTGCAGGCGCGCAGTGGCCGTTTCGCCCGCTGTCGCGTATGTCGCCATCAGGCTTGAGGCCTCTTCGCTGAGCGCGACGAACTCCGCACGGATGTCTTCCAGAGACCGCGCAAATGCATCAGTTGCCGCCACAAGATCGCCCGCCAGATAACGGTCTGCGCTGGCCAGCGTCTCCCGCGCTTGCGCGATGGCGGTGCGGCCTTCTTCAAGGACCGTGCTGGCATCGCCAGCGAGAGTATCAAGCGAGACAAAGGCCGTTTCTGCCGCATCCAGCACGGAAGTCACATCCGACGTGAGGTCCGTCAGTGTCGTGTTGAAACGGTCGATCTCGCGCGCGAAGTTCGACACGGTTTCACTGATGTCGGAGAAATCCGAAAGTGCCTCGGAAAACGAGAGCGACGACTGTTCGACATTCTGCAGGATGTTCTCAATGCGTTGCTGGTTGTCCGCGCCGATCAGCTGCCGCACTTCGCGCACGGCTTCGAGGGTCTCGGACAGGATGGCAGGGGCATCCTGCGCCAGTGACTGCAAGACCGACCGGCCAGCGGTAATTCTTGGGGTGTCGTCCGTCGAAAAATCCTGCAAGAGCGGCGCAGAGGGGCTGCCAGCCGTAATGCCGACGTAAGATACGCCCGTGACGCCCTGTGCCTCGATCGTGGCGATACTGTCGGTTCTGACGGGGGTGTCTGCCGCGATCTCGATACGTGCGCGCACCAGTCCGGTCTGGCTGGGTGCCAGCCGCACGTCTGTGACCTGACCCACCGTCAGCCCCGCAAATCTGACGTCAGAAGCGTCACTCAGGCCCGAGACTGTCTCAAAGTCGATCTCGTAGTAGGCAAACTGCCGGTCCAGCTGGACATTCGCAAACCACATGAAAAAGCCGAGCAACCCGAGAAACCCCGCGAGGGCGAATGCACCGATCAACACATAGTTGGCGCGGGTTTCCATTAGGGGGTGTCTCCCTCCGATTGCGGAATGTCAAAGGCGGCGCGGGCGCGGGGGCCGTGGAAGTATTTTCTCATCCAAGGATCGTCGACACCGCGCAATTTCTCAAGGGTGCCTGATGCAATAACCCGCCGGTCAGAGATGACAGCGACACGGTCACAGATCGCATGCAGTGTGTCGAGGTCGTGGGTCACCAGAAAAACCGTCAGGCCGAGCGACCGGCAAAGGTTGCGGGTCAGGCTGTCGAATTCGGCAGCACCGATCGGGTCGAGCCCTGCTGTGGGTTCGTCGAGAAAGACAATTTCTGGGTCGAGTGCCAGCGCACGCGCCAGCCCCGCACGCTTGCGCATCCCGCCCGAGAGTTCGGAAGGGTACTTGTCACCGGCAGAATAGGGCAGGCCGACCATCGAAATCTTCAGGTACGCCAGCGACCGCCGGATCTCCGCCGGTAGCCCCTCGATCGCCCGCATCGGCACCTCGACATTCTCGCGGACGGTGAGGGAGGAAAAGAGCGCGCCATCCTGAAACATCACGCCCCAACGGGCTCCAAGTGTTGCCAGCGTGTCTTCAGAAGCGCGCAGCACATCTGTCCCGAAAACCTCGATTGTGCCGGCTGTCGGGGTCTGCAGCCCTGTGATGGAGCGCAACAGGACCGACTTGCCCGTGCCCGACCCGCCGACCACGCCAACGATTTCGCCGCGATAGACGTCAAGGTCGAGCTGGTCGTGGACCACATGCCTGCCGAACTGGTTTCTGAGCCCACGGACACGGATGATGGTTTCGGCTTCGCTCATCAGATGCCGACCTGCGCAAAGAAGATCGAGAAGAGCGCATCGGCGACGATCACCGCAAAGATCGCAGTCACCACGGCGTTCGAGGTCATGCGTCCCAGCGACTCCGCGTTGCCTTCAACCTGCATACCTGCAAAGCAGCCGACAACGCCGATGATCAGGGCAAAGACGGGTGCTTTGACCATGCCGACGAAAACGTGGCTCACATCGGTGCCAGCCAGCAGACGCGCCTGAAACATGGACGGCGAGATGCCGAGGTCGATCCACGCCATGAGCGCGCCGCCAAGAAGGCCCATCAGATTTGCAATCAACCCGAGGATCGGGAGCATCAGCAAAAGCGCAAGAATGCGCGGCAGGAACAGGATTGTTGCGGGGTCGAGGCCAAGTGTACGCATTGCGTCGATCTCTTCGCGCATCTTCATCGAGCCAATGGCGGCGGTAAAGGCAGAGGCCGTGCGGCCTGCAACAATGATCGCCGTCAGCAGGATGCCCAACTCGCGCAGAACCGAGATCGCGATCAGATCGACCACAAAAACCTCGGCGCCGAATTGCTGCAACTGGGCTGATCCCTGAAAGGCGAGAACGACACCGATCAGAAACGCCATGAGCGTGACAATAGGCACGGCGCGCAGGCCCACGTCCTCGCAATGGGCGACAAGGGCGGTAAGGCGGAACTGTCGCGGATGGCGGATGACGCGGAACAGACGGTGGAAGAAAAGACCGAGATAGCCCGACAAACCGAGCAGGAAACGGGCCCCTTCGTGGGTGTTCCGCCCCGTCGTTTCGAGGAATGCGAGCCATGCCGGCGTCGCGGGCACCGGAGCGGGTTTTTCGGGCCAGGCCTTGCGGACAGTCTCGATGATCTGGCGTGCCTCCTCAGGGGCGTTGGCGATATGCAGCGTGACCCCGCTCTGGCGGAAACGCGCCTCGAGATCGCACAAAAGCCAGCCGCCTGCCGTATCCAGACGCGTGACCTGACCGATGTCGAGCGCGAGTTTTTCGCCGGGTGTGTGAGCCAGAATATCCGCGCGGGCTTTGGTGATTGTCCGGGCGGTCAGAACACCGCTCAGCCGCAGCAGGACAAAGCCTTCGGGCTGTATGGCCTCTGCGGTGATGTCGATCATCTGATCCATTCTGGTTTCAGGATGTCATGGCGGATATCTGCGGGCAAGCGGCAAGAAACGTGGCGGGAGGTGTTTTGGCCCCGCTACTGCAACGCGCGCTCGGCGATGGATGCACCGTCAACGATTGCTGCCGAAGGGTAAAGGATCACTCGCTCGCCTGCTTCAAGCCCGCTGATGACTTCGGCATCAATCCCGTTGTTCCTGCCGATCTCCACTTCGCGACGTGTCGCGACACCATCTGCCGCAACAAAGACCGCCCAGACATCACCCGAACGGAACAAGGCACTGGCGGGCACTTGCAGGGCGTCCGGGTCCTGCCAGACCACGATGCGCGCCTCGACACGGTAGCCGTGTCCGAGTGCCCCGCGGTCTTCAGGCGGCGTGGACAGCGCTACAGTCACCGAGACCCGTTGTTCCTGTACGCCTAGCGCCGAAAAGCGTGTGACTGCGAAAGGGTCAATCCGTCTGACCTCTCCTGCCAAGGCTGAAGGGCCGCCCCAGTCCTCGATGATCACAGGGTTGCCCACCGAGACTCGTACGGCATCCGACGAGATCAGGTCGACAACAACTTCCAATTCGCCTTCGATGTCGCCGATTTCCATCACGGGCGCACCAGCAGGCAGAGTGGTCTCGCTTTGCTGGATGACACGCAGAATACGACCATCAGCAGGCGCATATAGCGGAATGTCCTGACTGTTGGAGCTGCCGATAGCGGCAGCAATGCCATGATCGTCAAAGCCGACGAGTAGCGCGCGTGCATTCGCCAGATCGGCGGCGCGCATGGCGATGGCGGCTTCGGCGGTCTCAACGGCGGCATCGGATACGCGCAGGTTCTGGCGCGCGCGATCCAGCGAGGCCTGACTGGCAATTTCGCGGGCGAGCAGTTGCTCGGCCCTGTTCAGTTCGCTTTCCGCGAGGTCGCGGTTGGCAATCGCGGCATTGAGGTCGGCGCGTGCCACGCGCAGGGCAGCCTCGGCCGCTTGCGCTGCTGCCTGCGCCTGTTCGCGGGTCCGAATGTCGAGCGCGGCAGGGTTCGTCGGCAGCATGTGGGCCACGATGGTTTCACCGCGCACCACCGGATCACCCGGCTCGACCTGCACGCGCTGCAGACGTCCGGCGACGGGGGTTGAGACCACATACGGTTCGGCTACCCTTGTGCGGCCTTCTTCATCGATGGTCAGCATCATCGGGCCACGGCGGACCTCTCCCAGATTCACAAGCATCGGGCGCGGCCAGAAGGCGGCGGCCAATGCGGCCCCGATAAAGAGTGCGACGATGGTGGTGACGATCAGGCGCGACCGTCTTTTTGCGCGTGCCATAGTCTAATCCCGTGTCTTGAGTGCTTCGATAAGATCGCTCCTGTCGAGGTCGCGTTTGACCAACCAGCCCGAGACAAGCGCAGCCCCGAGGACCACGAGTGTCGCCTGACCATAGCTGACAGGATCGAAGATTGCAGGAATTTGGTAGAGGTCGGTCGAGAAACCCGCCGCGATCCCGAACGACATGTAATAGCCCAAGGCCGCGCCGATCGGCAGGGCGATCAGGACGACGACTGCGAGTTCCCCTAAGAGGACAAAGGCGGTTTCGCCGTTGGAAAAGCCGATGACCCGCAGGCTCGCGAGGTCGCGGGAGCGTTCTGCCTGAGCGATACGGGCCGCGTTATAGACAATGCCGAAGGTGATGACGAAAGCGATGGCCCCCATCACATAGCGGATCGCGCCCGCGCCCTCGTTCATCAGGACAACAAAGGCATCCCGTGCATCGGATTTGAGGCTGACGCCCGCGACGGTCGGCATGTCCTTGAGCGCCAGATAGATCGCGTCACCGTATGCGGCATCAATTGTCAGATAGGCCCCTGATATCCGCCCCGGTTCGCGCAGGGCCCGATTGAGTGCCGTGAGGTTCATATAGGCCGGTGCGCCCAAAAGAGTCTGTGCCGTTCCCGTGACGGGGAGTTCCAGTGTCGACTGCCGCCCTTCGCGGACGTCGACGGTCAGGGTGTCGCCGGGCGACACACCGAGCATCTGGGCCAGAAAGGTCGACAGGACGATACCGTTTTCCGGCAGGGCGATGGGCGTCAGGTCGGCGTTCAGCGCGCGGTTCAGTTCAGGCGCTTCGGGCAGTCCGATCAGCACGCCGCGATGGGTCTCCAGCCCGTTGCGCAGCACCACACTAACGTTGCGGACGGGTTCGGCGCGCAGCACACCCTGCATGCGTGTCAGCTCGAACAGGGCCTTGTCGCTGACAGGATGGGTAAAGCTGACTGTGACGTCGCTTCGGTCAACGACAGAGAATGTCTGCTCGATCGTCTGGTCGAAACCGGCGTAAATCGTGATCATAGACACCGACAGCCCCATGCCCGCCGCGATCCCGATGATTGATCCCATCATGCGCACCGGTTGCCGCGTCAGGCGGCGCAGGACCATACGGCTGGGCTGGTCGAGAATACGGTTCAGCTTCTCTCCCAGACCGCTGGCGCTGGTATAGACCGGCGGGGAGGGCGGTCGCATAGCAACGGCAGGGGTCAGCGCAAAGACCCGCCGCAGGACAAAAAGCCCACCGGCCGAGGCCGCCAGAATGCTGGTGAAGACCCCGATCACAAAGGACGAGGGATCAAGCTGGAACACCAGAAACGGGAATTTGAAATAGAGCATGTAGACGCCGATCAGCGCCCGCCCCGCCGCGATCCCCGCTAGGCAACCGGCCAATGCGCCGCCGACGGCAATCGCAAGGATCATCTTGAAGTAATGGCTGCCGACTTCGGTATTAGTGTAGCCAAAGGCTTTCATCAGGCCGATTTCCTCGCGTTCGGACTGAACCATGCGCCCGATCACGATGTAGAGCAGAAAGGCCGCCACCGAGAGGAAGATGGGTGGCACGCCAACCGCTGCGGCCTCGAGCCCCGCGATTTCCTCGGTCACAAAGCGGTTCGAAAGCTGGTCGCTCAGGTCATAGGGGCCGGGGCCGCCGTAGGGTTTCAGCATCCGGTCCGTCGCGTCGAGCACGGCCTCCAGCGAAGCTCCGCGCGACAGCCCGAGCAGCGCTTCGTTGAAAGCACCCTCCATATCATAGGCCGCAGCAAGGCCAGCGCGGCTCATCCAGATCACACCGAAACGCGCATCATCGGGCACCAGCTCTCCGGGGGCGGTAGTGTAGAGAAATTCGGGCGATTGTGCGAGGCCGACAATATCAAAGCTCCGCCGTGCCCCGTTCATGGTTGCCCGTACCTGATCACCGGGGCCAAGACCGTGGGCGCGTGCGAAACTTTGTAGAAGCAGGATTTCATCGGGATGACCCGAGGCGGGCAGGCGCCCCTCGGTCAGATAGACATCGTTAAGCGCGGGCCTGCCGCGATCTGGGAGCGAGACCGCCTGTGCCTGCACCGGCACCACCTGTTCGGGCAGGTCTATCAGCGCGCGGCCTATGACCCGCGTTTGCACCGCCGTCACGCCAGGGATATCGACAAGACGGCTTCCGACATGCTCTGGCGCGCGCGAGACCGGCGCAAAGACGTCTGCCAACCTGTAATGCTCATAATAGGCATCGCGGGTTTCCGTGAGCGAGGCCGTGAGACCGGTCATCATCACCACCATCATCACGCCCAAGGCAATGACTGACCCGATTGCGGTCGCCTGACCCTTCATCCGCCAAAGGTCGCGCAGGAGCTTGTGGTCCAGCGGGCTCACCATTCGATGTCCTCGGGGGCGAGTTTATGCGTGTTCTCGACGATTTCACGGATCGCACCGTCCGCAAAATGGATGACCCTGTCGGCCATCTGGGCCTGACTTGCGGCGTGGGTGACCATCAGGACTGTTGAGCCGAGCCGCTTGTTCACATCTTCCAGAACCCGCAAAACAGAACGGCCCGTCGCACTGTCGAGCGCGCCAGTCGGCTCGTCACAGAAGAGCACATCGGGTTGTTTCGCGATGGCACGCGCGATAGCGACCCGCTGTTGTTCGCCGCCGGAGAGCTGCGCGGGGAAATGGTCTGTCCGTTCGCGCAGGCCGACGAGAGCCAGTGCCTC
>CAXQAV010000295.1:0-2673 GCA_964221795.1 Luminiphilus sp.
CAGACGCCGTTTGCTGCGGCGCGGATGTTGCGAATGTTCTCGCCGTAGGCCTCTGGGTTGTCGACAGAGCCCCCTTTGAAGACAGCGGAGCCTGCTACCAGAACGTCGGCACCGGCTTCGGCAACCAGCGGTGCGGTTTTCGGATCAACGCCACCGTCGATTTCAATGTGGATCGGACGATCGCCGATCATATCGCGCAGCGCACGGATCTTGCCGGTCATGTCGATAAATTTCTGACCACCGAATCCGGGGTTCACGGTCATCACGCAGATCAGATCGGTCAGGTCGAGAAGATGGGCAACTGCCTCGGCCGGGGTGCCGGGGTTGAGCGCAACGCCGGCCTTCATGCCAGCACCGCGGATGGCTTGCAGGGTGCGGTGAATATGCGGGCCTGCCTCTACATGGGCGGTCAGAACGTCAGCGCCTGCATCGGCGTAGGCGTCAATGTAGGGATCGACCGGGGCGATCATCAGGTGCACGTCCATAACGGTTTTCACATGCGGGCGGAACGCTTTCACGGCCATCGGGCCAAATGTGAGGTTCGGCACAAAGTGGCCATCCATCACATCCACATGGACCCAGTCGGCCCCCTGGGCTTCGATGGCTTGGATTTCCTGGCCAAAGTTGGCGAAGTCGGCGGACAGGATTGAAGGCGCAATCTTGATCTGACGGTCGAAAGACATTGCAGCGGTTTCCTTGGTTCAATGGAAGAGCGTCTTGGCGCCATATAGCGGCTTCGGCCCTGCGCGCCTAGGGGGGCAAGGCTGATCGGGCAAGGGGCGTTACAAAACTTTCACCGCCCTGACACAGAACCTTTGATCCGCTGGCATATCCCCCTGTCCAAAGAGACGGGAGCCCGACGTGCTGCGAATTGACAAACTGACCAAGAGATTCGGTGACAAGGTTGCGGTGGACACTGCGACGCTGGACATCGACAAGCCCTGCATGATCGGCATCATTGGCCGCTCTGGTGCTGGCAAATCCACCCTGCTTCGGATGATCAACCGACTGGGCGATGCCACTGAAGGCCGGATCCTGTTCGACGGTCGGGACGTCACCCAGTTGCGCGGCAAGGAAAAGCGGGCCTGGCAGTCTGAGTGCGCGATGATCTTTCAGCAGTTCAATCTGGTGCCGCGTATGGATGTTGTCTCCAACGTACTGCATGGCACGCTGAACCGGCGCTCGACACTTGCGACCCTCTTCAATCTTTACCCGATGGACGACATCCACCGCGCCATCGATATTCTCGATCGTCTCGGAATTGCCGAACACGCCGCAAAGCGGGCCGAGGCCTTGTCTGGCGGTCAACAGCAGCGTGTCGCGATTGCGCGGGCCCTGATGCAGGATCCATCAATCATTCTGGCGGATGAACCGATCGCCTCGCTTGATCCGATGAACGCCCAAACCGTGATGGAGGCCCTCCGCCGCATTCACGAAGAAGACGGCCGCACTGTCATTGCCAACCTTCATACGCTGGATACTGCCCGCCGTTACTGCGACCGGGTGGTTGGCATGCGCGACGGGCGGATCGTTTTTGATGGCTTGCCTGAGCAGCTGACCACCGGCGTTGCCCGCGAAATCTATGGCGCTGGAGCCGACTTCTCCGAGGCGGCGACGTCAACCGAAATTGAAACCCTGAGCCGCACGCACCCACGCAAAGAGCCTGTTGCGGTTTTGTGAGCCCTTTCCCACCACGCCCGGTCACGGTCGTGCCGGGATTTTCAATCAGAGAGATGACATCATGAAACGTCTGTTTGCTGCCATTCTGGCCACCACTGCGATGACTGCTCCGGCTGTTGCTGAGACCACCGAAATCAAGGAATTCCGCATCGGTATCCTTGGCGGCGAGAACGCCCAGGACCGTCTGAACAACAATGAATGTCTGCGCGAGCGCACTGAAGCGCTGCTGGGTGTCGAAACCAAGCTGTTTGCTCCGGCTGACTACAACGGTGTCATCCAGGGTCTGCTTGGCGGCACCATCGACATGGCTTGGCTTGGTGCATCCGGTTACGCCAAAACCTACCTGTCGGACCCCGAAGCGGTTGAGCCGATCCTCGTGAAGGTGAACAACGATGGCGGCTATGGCTACTACTCAGTTGGCTTTGCCCGCAAGGACAGCGGAATTACCTCTCTGGAAGATGTCAAAGGCAAAGTCTTTGGTTTCGGTGATCCGAATTCGACCTCCGGCTTCCTGATCCCCTCCATCGAGATCCCCAACGCCATTGGCGCGACCATGACATCCGGTGATTACTTTGGTGAGGTGAAATTCACCGGTGGCCACGAACAGACGATTGTTGCTGTGAACAACGGTGACGTGGACGCGGGTGTCACCTGGGCCGATGGTCTGGGCGAATGGGAAGATGGCTACAACTCGGGTGCGCTGCGCAAGGCGGTCGATGCCGGTTTGGTGGACATGAACGATCTGGTCGAGATCTGGCGCTCGAAACCCATCCCCGAAGGCCCGATCGTGCTGCGCAAGGCGCTGCCGGCCGAGGTCAAGGCGAAGATGACGGCGCTGATGGCCGGTATGGCCGAAAAGGACCGCGACTGTCTGTATGCCGTGGCCGCAGGTGAAACCAAGGGGTTCGAACCGATCACCCATTCGGCGTATGAAAGCATCATCGAGGCCCGCAAGCTGAAGTCGAACTGACGCCAAGCCTTGCAGTCCCGGGG
>CAXQAV010000296.1:0-12637 GCA_964221795.1 Luminiphilus sp.
CAGACAGCGTGCAATCTCCACCCGGCGCCGTTCACCGCCTGACAGGGCCAGCGCAGGGGCGCGGCGCAGATGTTCAATGGAAAATTCGGACAGCAGCTCTTCCAGCCGCTCGCGGCGCTTGTGGCGGCTTTTTTCCGAGATATCGAGGATCGAGGCGATGTTGTCTTCGACGCTGAGGCCGCGGAAGATCGACATTTCCTGTGGCAGATACCCGATCCCCAGCTTTGCACGGCGGTACATGGGCAGGGTGGTCACGTCTCGCCCGTCGACGATCACACGCCCGCCTTCAGGGGTCACAAGCCCGGCGATCGCATAAAAACAAGTGGTTTTGCCAGAGCCGTTGGGGCCAAGTAAAGCAACAACCTCCCCACGTCCAAGCGTCATGCTGACGTCACGGATCACGGGGCGTTTGCGATAGCTTTTGCGCAGGTTGACGATCTCGAGGCCCGCGCTGCCTTCGGTGACCGAGAGTTGGCTGGCTGTGTTCATCAGTTGCCGCCCTGTTGCAGGACGGTGCGGACGCGTCCGTCCATTGTTGCGGTGCCTGTGGTCACATTGATCAACATTCTGCCCGCGGAAATGGCGCTGGCACCTTGGGTCAGCAGCACGTCTCCCTCAAGAGTCAGCATCCCCGTTGTGATATCGTAGCTTGCTGTCTGTGCTTCGGCGGCCTCGGACTCGGTGACGAAGGTGACGCCGCCGGATGCAATGAGTTGCGCAATCTCGGACGTGTCGGTGCCATAGACAACTTCGACACGGCCAGCCGTCACGCGCAATGCGCCTTGGCCGATAACAACGTTCCCGTCAAAGATCGCGCGACCCGTGTCCTGATCAATGGATAGGCTGTCGGCCGTCACTTCAATGGGCGCCGAGGTATCGATAGTCAAACCGCCCAGATCGACGTTCGTCTGCGCAGCCAGAGGCGATGCGAGAGCACTGACAACCGCCGCACAGATGGCCAACCGTCTGATCATATTTGTCGTCCTTCGTTACGGCGTTTGCGGTCTATATAGCAGCCGGACACCATTGGTGAACAGCATCCGCTGACCTTCGGCATCCGGGCTGACGTCAAAGCGGACATTTCCCGCCGATATCTCGCCAAATGGAGCGCGGACCTCAAGCAAACCGTCGGACGTCACCACACCGGACTTCAGATCGGCAATCAGGCCGTTGGTCTCCAACTCGTAGCCGTTCGATGTATCAACGCGCGCAAGGCCGAGAAACCGCGCCACCTGCGCGCGGCCGTCGATTTCGCCTCGGACAGCCATGATGTTGATCCGGATTCCCTCAGGCGTGTCCATGCGCAGACCTATTTCGTCTATGCTGACGGTGTCGGGCCTTTCGGTATCGGGCTGCGCTGATTTTGCCGAGATCACGATGGTTGCGCCACCGTCGGTCAGACCGGAAAACTCCGGCGCTGATACCCTCTGTTCGCGCGCGATGGCCTCGATACGGGCAAGTGCGATAGCATCGAGTTCACCGGAGCTGCGCGCGAAAAGGAACAGTGTCGATAGCAAACCGATCGCGCAGAGCGGCAGGATAATCTTGGCCCAGCCGACCATCTGAGAATAGAGATTGTCGGCAGGCTCCACTGTCAGACGATCCCGGCGCGCAGGCAGTCGTGGATATGGAGGACGCCGGACGCCTCACCCTTGCTATTGGGATCAACGGCGAAAAGGCAGGTGATCTTGCGCTGGTTCATCAGGGCCACCGCTTCTTCGGCGAGCGCGTCCGGTGCGACAGTCAACGGGTTCGCTGTCATCACATCACCGGCGCAATGATCCAGCAGGCCGACCATATGACGGCGCAGGTCACCGTCGGTTACCACCCCAACAAGCCGCCCTTCACCGTCGGCGACACCGACGACGCCAAAGCCTTTCTGGCTGATGACCAAGAGGGCCTCGCCCATTGGAGTATCCATTTGAACGAGCGGCATTGTCTCGCCGGAATGCATCAGATCAGCCACTTTGGAAAGGCGCGCGCCCAGTTTGCCGCCGGGGTGGAACTCGCGGAAGTTTTCCGGTGTGAAGGAACGGTGCTCCATCAGTGCGACGGCGAGCGCGTCCCCCAGCGCCAGCGTCATGGTGGTCGAGGTCGTGGGCACAACGCCCGTTCCACATGCCTCGCCCAGCTTCGGGAGTAGGAGCGCGATATCTGCCCGCCGCAGAAGCGCGCTATCAGGGTTGCTCGCAACGCCGATCATCGGGATGCCGAAACGCCGGGTATAGGCGACAAGGTCGGCCAGTTCCGGTGTCTCGCCGGAGTTCGATAGGACAAGCACGACATCCCCCTTCGTCATCATCCCGAGGTCGCCATGGCTGGCTTCGGCGGGGTGGACGAAATGGGCTGGCGTCCCGGTGCTGGCAAAGGTCGCTGCAATCTTGCGCGCGATATGTCCCGATTTGCCCATACCAGAAACGATCACGCGCCCCTTGGCATTCAGCAAAAGGTCGACGGCTGCTGCAAAGCTGTCGTCGAGACTATCCGCGAGCACACCAAGTGCCGCCGCCTCTTCGCGGATCACACGACCTGCGACGGTCAGGAATTTGTCTGATCCACTCATGTATGCGCGAAAATATCGGTCTCGGGCCAGCCCGCGATGTCGAGTTTGGCGCGTGTCGGCAGGAACGCGAAACAGGCCTCCGCGATCTCGGTACGCCCCTCCCTTGCGAGCAGGTCGTCGAACTTGTCCTTGAGTGCATGGAGGTAGAGCACATCGGAGGCGGCATATTCCAACTGCGCGTCGGTGAGGTTCTCCGCACCCCAATCGCTCTGCTGTTGCTGTTTCGAAATATCGATGCCCAGCAACTCTTGCAGCAGAACCTTGAGGCCGTGTCTGTCAGTGTAGGTCCGCACCAGACGCGAGGCGATCTTGGTGCAGTAGACGGGCGCAGTGACCGCGCCGAAGTTGTGGTAAAGGGCGGCGATATCGAAGCGTCCGAAATGAAAGAGTTTCAGGATATCGGGGTTCTCGAGCAGTGCACGCAGATTGGGGGCCTCGGTCTGGTCTTTCGCGACTTGTATCAAGTGGCAGTTTCCGTCGCCGCCGGACATCTGGATCAGGCAAAGCCTGTCGCGGTGCGGGTTCAAGCCCATTGTTTCGCAGTCGATCGCTACCACCGGTCCAAGATCAAGGCCGTCAGGCAGGTCGTTCTGATAAAGGTAGTTCGCCATGTGCTGGCCTTTCTTCCCCATGAGGTTGAAATGCAGATACGGCTTGTTGGGTCAATCCTCAAGCCCGCCGCGCGTGCGAAACGTTGGCGACAAGCGGCGATGGACGATACGCATTGAGCTTCAGCCATTCTGCAAACTCCTTTGCCGGCATGGGACGGCCAAAGCCATAGCCTTGCCCGTACCGGCACCCGACTCCGCTCAAATGCAGCGCCTGTTCCTTTTCCTCGATACCTTCTGCAACGACGTTGAGTTGCAGTTCTGACGCCAGCGCAAGAATGGCCCTGACGACAGAATCTGCGGCAGGAGCTGGCAGGCCCGACACGAGCGAGCGGTCAAGTTTCAGGCCAGAAAGCGGCAACTGTGTGAGTTTGGAGAGCGAGGCATAGCCGGTGCCGAAATCGTCAAGTTCAAGAGCAATACCGCATTCTGCCAGATGGTCGATGTTGATGGCCGCCATATCATCCTTGCCCTCGATAAACGTGGTTTCGAGCAGTTCAATGACGACCTGATGCGCTGCAAGCCCCGAGCGGTTCAGCATCAGAATAAAGCGCTCGACCAGATAGGGGTCAGCGATGGTATCCGGGGATGCGTTGAGCGAAATGCGCGCATCCCAGAGGCCTTCGCGCTGCCACATCAGCGCCTCTTGCATTGCTTGTGACCAGATGCTCTGGTCAAGGAGGCGCATCAATCCAGAATGCTCTGCTGCATCCATGAATGAAAAATGTGTCAAAATAACACGCTTTTTGTGAATCCACCGCGCCAGAACTTCCGCGCCGTGCAGCATACCGGTTGCCATATCAATCTGCGGTTGGAACCAGGGCTCGATCTCACCATTGCGGATAGCTTCGGCGAGTTCCAACTGAAGTGCCTGCCGCGAGCTGATTTCGTCGCGCAGCGAAACACTATAGATCTGCGCGTGCCCGCCACCTTTCGCCTTGGTGGCCTGAAGGGCAATTTCGGCATCGGCAAGGATGTCCGACGGGTTGCGCCTTTCGGACCCGAACGCGAGATAGCCGACACTCGTGCTGATCGGGATGCGCCGCCCCTTGATTTCGAAAGGCTTCTTTACAGTGGCCTCGAGCCTGGCGAGAATTGCAGCGGGTTCTTCCGAGGTGATGATGGCAAATTCGTCTCCGCCCACCCGCGCAACAATATCCTCGACATCGATACTTTCCTGCAGGGCCGCTCCGAACTCTGTCAGGAGGGCGTCGCCGTATTCGTATCCGATTGAATCGTTGATGGCCTTGAAGTCATCCAGACCCAGCAGGAACATTTTCTGATACTCGGTTTCATTCCGCCGGACGATCGCCTCAAGATGAGACAGGAGCGAGTGCCTGTTCGGAAGCCCCGTGAATTGGTCATGACGGACCAGATATTCCAGCCTCTCATTGACAAGTTTCAGTCTGCTCTGTGACCCCAAGAGAGCCTGTTTCTGGCGTTTGAGCTTTTCGATCGCCGTTCTCACAGCAAATTGCGACGGCCAGAAAATGAACAATGCCTCGGCCAAGAGGACCACGATCAGGGTCAGGAGCAGCCTCTCGCGCATCTTGGCGAGGTTAGCCATGTCGCGGTTCAACTGATCGACATACAGCGTGGTGTGGGCCTGCAAGGCGTCGCGAATACCGCCGTTGTGGTAGAGCGCAGAGAGCTCGAATTGCGCAATGCGCGCCTCACTCTCTGGCAGTTGGGGAATTTTCCTGGCAGCTGCGACAAAGGTCTCGAGCCTGTCGCGCAGTTCCACCTCTGCGCTGGTTGGTAAAATTGTTCCAGGTGCCACGACAAATTGTGAGCGTTCTTTCAGCGCCTCAAGCCTCCCGATGGTTTCGCGCATGCGACCTGCGTCGGGATTCTCCTGAAAGGTCCAGTCCTGTGCCATGCGCAGGATCTCCTGCGCCAGAACCTTCTGTTCATTGGTCTGCTTGATTTCTTCCGTGACCATCGCGGTGCGTTCGAGCGTTCGCCCGTCCAGAATGTAGCTGACCAGAATGAGACCGCACAGGATCGAGATCGCCACGGCATAGTGCAGCAACAGGCGTTCGGGCCTGCGGGTGGCAACCCTCACCCAAGCGCGAGCAAGTCGATTTCCGATTGGCGGCATTTCCGAATCGCAAGGGGCCTTTGGGATTCCTCGGGTTTATTGCTTAAGATCGCGTGAAGTCGGGCTTTCCATATCAAAGCGGGTGACAATCCGGTCGACCTTCTTGCCGTCGCGGAGGGGTACGTCTCGGAGTACATCGAAGCGTATGAACCCCAGCCCCTCATAGTAGCGTAGACCGATCGTATTGTCGGCCCGGATGGTCGAGTTGATGCTCTGGACCCCGGCTTGTCCTGCCGCTTTGAGCGTCGCTGCGAAAAGCTGTTGGCCAACACCTTTGCCGGCTGCAGACGATGCGACAAAACTCGCGATATAGCCCCAACCCTCGGCTCCGCTCTGGTCCGGATCAGGGCCGTCAAGATGCTGGAACCCGAGGATCAGACCTTCCTGCTCGGCCACATGGCAGCAGATCTGGGTCGGTGCCGCGATGTAGTGGTGATGCATACGGTCGGCGTCAAAGGGTGTCTGATGTGCGGTTGTTCCACCGATTGCGATGATCTCGTTGAGCAGGGCGGCCATTTGCGCGGCATCTGCAGACGTTGCGAGGCGGATGATCACAGCTTTGCCGCCAAGGTCTGGTACCGCGCGGTAAAGGCCCGACGGACTTCAAGCGGCGGGTGCAGCGTGATTGCAAGCGTATCGGTGAGCGCCGCGTCCTGCTTGCCAAAGAACCTGTCCGCTTCGGCAACCGTAAACCCTGCGATCTGCGTCGCTTCCAGCCACGCAGAGACCTTGTCCGCCTTCTTGATCTGTTTCTTGATCGCTACGGGAATTTGCGCGGGCAGTCCGAAACGCAGGTGAATTGCAGCGGTCAACCTGTCGTCAAGCGCGCCATAGTCCGGCCCTACCGCCGCCTTCACGGGGCTGATCATATCGCCAATCACATATTCCGGCGCATCATGCAGCAGGGCCGCCAGCTGCCATTTCACCAGCGCCTTTGGGTTCATGCGGCAGAAAATATCCGTCACCAGCAGTGAATGCTCGGCCACGGAATAGGCGTAGTCGCCTTTGGTCTGCCCGTTCCAGCGCGCCACAAAGGCGAGGCCATGGGCGATATCCTCGATCTCGATATCGACAGGTGTAGGGTCCAGCAGATCCAGCCGCCGTCCCGAAAGCATCCTTTGCCATGCGCGTGGTTGAGCCTTTGCCATCGATGCCTCTTGGTTGGTGTCGGACAAGGGATAATCACCTCTCCGGATGAGGTAAACCGCCGCTTGCCCATGACTTCTTAAGAGCTGCGCTATATCGGCAGATAAGGACGCAGGTCCGCTGGCATTGTCGTGCTGCGGTCGCCCTGCTATCAGCCATGTGATTCAGAATTTCCGTGCCGCAGGAGGCAACCCATGAAAGATTACGTCGTCAAGGACATCAACCTTGCAGCATACGGCCGCAAGGAACTTGATATCGCCGAAACCGAAATGCCGGGCCTGATGTCCCTGCGCGAAGAGTATGGTGCAAAGAAGCCGCTGAAAGGCGCGCGCATCGTCGGCTCTTTGCATATGACAATCCAGACCGCTGTGCTGATCGAGACACTGGTCGAACTGGGCGCTGATGTGCGCTGGGCGTCCTGCAACATCTTCTCGACGCAGGATCACGCGGCCGCGGCGATTGCCGAGGCTGGCATCCCTGTCTTCGCCGTGAAGGGCCAGACGCTGGAAGAGCATTGGGATTACCTCGACAAATCCTTCATGTTCCCCGAAGGCGCGAACATGATCCTTGACGATGGTGGAGATGCGACACTCTACGTCCTGCTTGGTGCCCGCGCCGAAGCGGGCGAGGAAATCATCCCTGTTCCCCAGTCCGAGGAAGAGGCTGTGATCAAGGCGCAGATCCACAAGCGCATGAAAGAAACCCCCGGCTGGTTCACCAAAACCAAAGCCGCGATCAAGGGCGTGTCCGAGGAAACAACGACCGGCGTGCACCGTCTTTATGACCTGCACAAGAAAGGCCAGCTGCATTTCCCCGCGATCAACGTGAACGACTCTGTCACCAAGTCGAAGTTCGACAACAAATACGGCTGCAAGGAATCGCTGGTCGACGGTATCCGCCGTGCCACCGACACGATGATGGCCGGTAAGGTTGCCGTGGTCTGCGGCTACGGCGACGTGGGCAAAGGTTCTGCCGCGTCCCTGCGTGGTGCGGGTGCCCGCGTGAAAGTGACGGAAGTGGACCCGATCTGTGCACTTCAGGCTGCCATGGATGGCTACGAGGTTGTTCTGATGGAAGACGAAGTGTCGTCCGCCGATATCTTCATCACCACCACCGGCAACCGCGACGTCATCCGCATCGAGCATATGCGCGAGATGAAGGACATGGCCATCGTCGGCAACATCGGCCACTTCGACAACGAGATCCAGGTCGCGGCTCTGCGGAACCACAAGTGGACCAACATCAAGGAACAGGTGGATATGATCGAGATGCCTTCGGGCAACCGTCTGATCCTGCTGTCGGAAGGACGCCTGCTGAACCTCGGCAATGCCACTGGTCACCCGTCTTTCGTGATGTCGGCATCCTTCACCAATCAGGTGCTGGCGCAGATGGAGCTGTGGAACAACGGCGACAACTACGAGATCGGTGTCCACATCCTGCCCAAGCATCTGGATGAAAAGGTCGCACGTCTGCACCTCAAGCGGATCGGCGTGAAGCTGACCGAGCTCAAGAAAGAACAGGCGGACTACATCGGCGTGACCGTCGAAGGCCCCTTCAAGCCAGAGCATTACCGGTACTAAGCGCGATGCGGCATGGCCTACGCCAGCAAATGGCCGAAAGCGATGCCGCACGCGATGAGCAGAAGAAAACATGCAGCCGTGCCCTGTTCAGTGGCGCAGCTATGTTTCTTTTTGCGGCCGTTCTGGGTTTCGGGGGCTATCAGCTCCTGATGCATCCTCAGACGCCGCTGCCGCGGGCATGGAATCCGGTCGTGCCTTTGGCAGTCTCCGATCCTGTCACACCGATCACTGGCTGGAAGCTCTCTCGCACGACCGCCGATCAGTCACTCTGTGTTGCATCACTGACCGATGCCGCACCCGCCTTCCCGATGTCGCCGCTTGAGGACACTGAAATGTGTTTCATTGCGGATCGGGTGGCACTGACAGGCATCGGTCAGGCGTCGCTGTCGGAGGTCGAGACAAGCTGCGCAACAGCACTCCGGCTGGCGATGTGGGAACGTCACTCGGTGCAACCGGCGGCACGAGAAATGCTGGGCCAAGTTGTCAGCGCGATCTCGCATATCGGCAGTTACAACTGCCGCCAGATGCGCACCAGCAGCGGGCTGTCGAGCCGGATGAGCACCCATGCCACCGCCAGCGCGATTGATATCTCGGGTTTCCGGCTGGCAGACGGCCGTCAGATCAAGCTCTTGTCAGACTGGGATGGAGGGGACGAGGTTGCCACTTTTCTCAGGGCTGTGCGTGACGGGGCCTGTGACTGGTTCGGCCTGACCCTTTCCCCCGATTTCAACCGCTTGCATGCCGACCACTTCCACCTGCAGACAAGTGGCTGGGGTGGCTGTCGGTAGCGGGCTTTCGCTGCCTGAGGGGAAAGACTGACGCACCTTCCCCTTTTTTCTTTACCTCTGCTCATTTGACACTTTAACTTGCGTTTAACGTGGCCAAGACCGGCCGCGTCGTGCGAAAAACAACTTTACTGACTGGGGAGATATTTGTGGGTAAGCGCGACGACTTGATTGCCAAATATGCCGATGATCTGAAAAACAAATGCGGGATGACACCAGACATGGACCTTCTGACAAAGGTCACCGTCGGTTGCGGCCCTGCGATCTACAATGCTGATGCCTCTACTGTTGCTGGTAGCCAAGCTGGCGAGCTTGAGACCGTCAAGAACAACTTCCTGATCAAGAAGCTCGGCCTGAAAGACGGGCCAGAACTGGATGCCGCGATCTCCTCTGTGCTGGAGACATACGGCAAGTCCGAGCGCAACAAGTACCGTGCCGTCGTCTACTACATGCTGACGAAGCATTTCGGCAAAGAAGCCGTCTACGGCTAACCGACCCATTTGCGATGTTGAAAACGCCCGCTTTCAAGCGGGCGTTTTTTGTCTGGGGTCAGAATGACACCAGAATTGCCCCGATAATCGCGCAACCGAACACCGCATAGCCCCCGTCGATCAGCGTCAGCTTGAACGGACGTCCGGCATAGGCGTAGTTGTTCATCGTCCACGGCGCGATGAAGAAGAGGCCAATCCCCAACCCTGACACCAGACCCTTGCCGACCGTATCAATGCCCGACAGCGCAAAGATGTGGCGCATCATGCCAGCGACAAGCACCATCGCGACTGCTGACAGGACGAAGGGCAGGGCCGATCCGTTCCCGACCGGTTTGCCGTCAGCTGTCATCTTGATCCCGGCGGCCTGCATCCACGGCTTGGCCAGCGCCATGTACCAGATCGCTCCGAAGACATAGCCGCCAAGTGCTGCGGCAAGCACATTTATCAATCCCATGAGAGTCCTCCCTGACTGTCCCATTGGGATCATGCGGCGCGGCAGGCCACATTTCTAGGGATTTGTTTCCCCCAAGGCGCAGATGATCTGCCATTCCTCATCAGTAACGGGCTGCACCGACAGCCGCGAGTTCTTGACCAGAACCATCTCGGACAGGCGCGGGTCGGCCTTGATCATCTCAAGGCTGACGGGCTTGGACATAGGCCTTACCGCACGAATATCGACGCATTCCCAACGTTCATCATCGGTGGTGCTGTCGGGATGGGCTTTGGCGCAGACCTCGACGATGCCGACACTCTCGAGCCCTGTGCGGGAATGGTAGAAGAAGCCTTTGTCCCCGAGTTCCATCGCCCGCATGTTGTTGCGCGCCTGGTAATTGCGCACGCCGTTCCATTCCTCGCCCGCGTCACCCTTGGCGACCTGTGCGTCCCAGCCCCAGACGTCTGGTTCGGATTTGAACAGCCAATAGGCCATCAGCCAATCACCTTTTTCCATGCGCGCAACGTGACGTCGCTGAAAAGTCTGGCCTTGGCATAGGGATCATTCTCGGCCCAAGCCTGTGCGGCGGCCATATCCTCGACCTCCAGCACGATGAGTGAACCGCACATCTGCCCTTCATCATCCAGAACAGGGCCAGCCATCTCGACCACGCCGGTTTCGGCGATATAGGCGAGATGCGCCTCGCGATTGTCGAGCCGTGTTTGCAGGGCACCGGGTTTGTCTTTGGTCATCAGGGCGAAACGCATCTATTCTTCCTTTAGTGGGCGAGAAAGCAGCCGGTTCAGGGCTGCGAAAACATCGGTCTTGCCGTCTGCCAGATCGGCTACAACGGTCGAGATCGGCATGTCAATTCCACGTTCCTGCGACAGCTTGCGGACGGCGCGGGCGGTCGCCACGCCTTCGACGGTGGCCGAGGGGTCGAAATCCTTGTCTGACCCCAAGGCGAGGCCGTAGCGGTAATTGCGCGATTGCGCGGATGTGCATGTCAACACCAGATCACCGAAGCCCGACAGACCCGCCAGTGTTTCCCCCTTGCCGCCAAAAGCGAGTGCCAGCCGCTGCATTTCGGGGAAGCCACGGGTGATCAATGCCGCGCGCGCGCTCTCGCCCAGATGTGCGCCCATCGCGACGCCTGATGCGATCGCCATGATGTTCTTGAGGGCGCCACCCAATTCCGCGCCGACAGTATCGGTCGAGCGGTAGAGCCGCAGGTTGGTCGTTGAAAGTGCCGTTTGCAGGATCGCACCGTGGTCATCATCTCCGCAGGCGAGTGTCAAAGCGGTCGGCAGGCCGCGTGCGATATCGGCGGCAAAGCTGGGGCCGGTCAGCATGGCAGGGATCGCATCCGGTACAAGGTCACGGATCGTTGTTGCGGGTCCCGTCATGCGTGACAGATCAATCCCCTTGCAGCAGGCTACAAGGTATTTTCCGCCAAGCGCGGGGCCATGGGTCGTCAGAAAATCGGTCAGGGTCTGGGCCGGGATCGAGAGCAGGATCGTGTCGCAGGCAAAAAGCGGCTTGAGATCGTCTGAGGCGCGCACACCGTCAGGGATTGTGACATCGGGCAACCGGTCATTTGTGCGGTCCTTGTTGATCTGGTCCACCGTCGCTTTGTTGCGCGCCCAAAGCTGCAACTGATTGCCGTCCAGCGCCAAGGCAACCGCAAGGGCCGTTCCGAAAGCGCCGCCGCCTGCAATCCCGATCTTCATGCCTTCGCCCCTTTCTTGCCTGACCCCAGCATCGGTGCCGCGCTCTGGTCAAGCGGCCAGCGCGGGCGTGCAGATAGCGTGAGGTCGTCACTTTCGCCCGCTTGCATGCGGGTAAGACCAGCGTAGGCGATCATTGCGGCATTGTCTGTGCAAAGCCGCAGTGGCGGGGCGACAAAGGCCACCCCATGTCCGGCGCAGAGTGCCATCAGCCCTTCGCGGATCGTCCCATTGGCGGCGACACCGCCTGCGATCGCAAAGCTCGGTTCTGCGGGGGCAAGTGCCAGATAGGTCGCCAGCGCTCGTCGGGTCTTTTCGATTAGCACATCCGCGACGGCAGCCTGAAAGCTGGCAGAAAGGTCGGACTGATCCTTGGTCGTCAAGCCGCCCTGTTCCGCAACAATCGCATCGCGGGCGCGCAGGATCGCGGTCTTGAGGCCGGAAAAGGACATATCGCAGCCTTCCTGACCCAGCAGCGGGCGGGGGAAGGCGAACCGCTTTGGATCACCGGCCTTTGCGCTCGCCTCGACCGACGGCCCTCCGGGTTGCGGCAGCCCGAGCAGGCGTGCGGTTTTGTCAAAGGCTTCGCCCGGGGCGTCGTCAATCGTGCCGCCGATGCGGGTGAACTGGTCGTGGCCTTCGACGATCAGAAACTGGCAATGCCCACCCGAGGCCAGCAGCATCAGATAGGGAAAGGCGATCCCGTCCGTCAGGCGCGGCGTCAATGCATGGCCGGCCAGATGGTTGACGCCGATCAGTGGCAGCCCCGTCGCTGCCGCAAGGCCCTTGGCGCACATCACACCCGACAGGACGCCCCCGATCAGACCCGGACCTGCAGTGACTGCGATCCCGTCGAGGTCCGCAAAGCTCACGCCAGCCGCCGCCATCGCCTCTTCCACGCAGGTATCAAGTTTCTCGGCATGCGCGCGCGCCGCGATTTCGGGAACAACACCGCCAAAATCCGCATGCAGCGATGTCTGCCCATAGACCACGGAAGCCAGAACCTCATGCCCGCGCACGACGGCTGCGGCAGTGTCGTCGCAGCTGCTTTCGATGCCGAGAATGGTCAGGCTGTCACTCATCACAGGTCCGGTTGCGTGTTTCCATTGCGCAGGTAACACTGGGGCGAGCCGCAAACAATGGTACCTGCATGACGCCCATACTCCTGCTGACCCGACCGGAGGACCGGAACGCGTCATTTGC
>CAXQAV010000297.1:0-6399 GCA_964221795.1 Luminiphilus sp.
GGGGCCAAACAGGACGACGACCCTCGCAAAACCACTGGCAAGGGCGGCAAGCATTTCTGCATGGCCGAAACCTGCCAAAGCCTCGGTTTCGATCGGAATGACCTGCGCGGGGAGACCCCGCCCGAAACGCGCCGCCAGCGAGATCATCTCTGCACCGTGCGCGTCATGGACCAGCAGGACCGGATGACGACCGCCCGCCGCGCGATAGCTGCTCGCCAGCGTATTGATCCTGCGGAACAAAAAGTCGGTGGGCGGGGCGTCATAGCTGATCGCTCCGGATGGGCAGACTGCCGAACATCCGCCGCATCCCGCGCAGATGTTCGGATCAATGCTGACGTGCTCGCCTGCGGGCGTGATTGCACCCGTGGGGCAGACGTTGAGACAGTTCGAACAGGCAGGTTTTTGCGCCCGCGAGTGGGCGCAGAGGCTTGGTTCGAGCCGCACATAGAACGGCTTTTCGAAGGTGCCCTTCAGCTGGCTTGCTGCAAAGATCGCGTCCGAGACAGCGCCAGTATTCTTGGGGTCGGCGCGCAGGTATCCGTCGCGCTTGTCAGAAGCAGAGAAGAGGGGCGTGCCTCCGGTCAGATCGAGAATGACATCACATTGCGACACCGCGCCATCGCGCGGAGGCGTCAGCAAAGGTATGCCCCGTCCACCCTGCTGGCTTTGCTGGAACGCATCGATGCGGACCTCGAAGTTCCCCAGGGTGCCGCTCGCCTTTTTCAGATCGCCGACGACAATATCGCAGTCAGGGGAAGGAACAGCCTCTGATCCGGGTGGCAGCAGAAGGGTGACGGCAAGGACACCGGCAAGTTTTTTGGCCGCTGTGCGGGCATCGTCGCCAGTGCCGACAATCAGGCAAGTTCCCTCGGAGACGACATCAAAGGTCTTCTGCACAGGCGCGGCAAGCACGGCATCGGCGATCAGTGCAGCCATCTTGGGGGTCGCGTCGCGGGTATCGTCTGTCCATCCGGCCCTGTCACGGATATCGACGAAAGAAGGACTTTCGACCTCGAGGTCTTCGCCCAGCGCATGGAACCGGTGCGCTTCCTGCTGACAGGCAATCATTACATTGCCGGCTTCGATTGCTTTTGCGGCGTGCTCGATCTGGTCAGTGCAGAGACTGGTGAAGCAGGATTTGCAGCTCAGACCTGTGGCTTTTTCCAGTCCCTCCGGATCGACCCTCTGGGACTCAAGGCAGTCACACACCAGCAGCGTTTTCGTCATCGAGCTCCCCCACTTGCATTGTCTCCCGGACTGCCAGCTATTCAGGAATTTGCTGGACAGTAAACCCGGATTCCTGACTGATTCCCGCGCGGGAGATCTTTTGGCAGTTGCAGCAACCTTCGTGTGCAGATGCAGCGTAGACCGTCTTGCGGTCACGCAGACTCAAGGAGGAAAGGGTTTTGCTTTCGCTGCTTTGCAGTATCCGGTAGTGCCTCCATCCGGCCAAAAAGCTACTTTGCGATTTGAAGTTTTCGGTGCAATCTTGAATTCATGAATATGTCGCGAGACAGGATGGACGGTTGAACCTCAAATACCCAAATTCTCAGTCGTTGCCTCTTGGCGTTGTCGTGCGCCGCGGGCCAGGCGTGACGCGTTGGGCCAAATATTCGTGGCGGGCATCTGCCGTGCTTCCTGGCGCTGGTCCTGCATCTTGGAAAGTCCTCCGTCAGGAGGGGGATGTCGTTGAATTCCATGCGGCCACGCTGCCGCTCACGCTATACGTATCAGACACCGAGGCCTATGCGCACGAACTGCAATCGCGCACGCCGTCCATTTACGCTGTGCTGCGGCCTGACAGCGGCAACCCCGACGTGCCTTGGACGGTCACACTTGTCACGGCGTCCCCATATGAGGCGCAGGACTACTGCGACTCCGCCGAAGAACTGGTCGAGAAGATCGCGATGCCAGAGGGGCTGCATGCCTGGATCGCCGCTTTTGTTGCTGCGAACCATGAGGAAGAGGCCTTCGTGAAGCGCCGGCGCGACAAGACGGAGATTGGCAAGCGACAGGATGGCATCGGCGATCCACGCATCAGGCAGGCAACAGATGTCTACCGCGCCCCGCGCCGTAAAGAGGTGCTGAATTGAGCGATCTTCTTTCGTCCTGGTCTCGCCGCCGCGCAGCTGTTGCCGCAGAAGAGCAGGCGCAGGCGCGCGCCAAGGAAGATGCGGCAATTGCAGAGCAGCAGGCGGCCCTCGCCGAGAAAACAGACGAAGAAATCCTTGCGGAGCTGGGTCTTCCCGATCCCGCGACCCTCGCCAAGGGCGACGATTTCAAGGCTTTTATGGCCAAGACGGTGCCAGCGCATCTGCGCAAGAAAGCGCTGCGGCAGCTGTGGCGGAGTGATCCTGTTCTGGCCTGCGTCGACGGGCTAAATGACTATGATGACGACTACTTGACCCAAGGCATGGGGCAGACGGCGCTGAAAACGACCTATCAGGTGGGCAAGGGGCTGATGGCTCATCTGGTTGCGCAGGAACGCAAAAAGGAAGCGAGCGCAGACGTAGAAGAGGCCGCATCGGTCGTGGAAGAGGCGCCGGAGCATGACGCCCAAATTATGACGGCAGTGCAATCCGAAGTGGCGGAAGAAGCTTCCGTGTCGGAAGGAGATAGCGCATCATATTCTCCACGTCGTATGCACTTCGACTTTGAGGACAACGCCACATGAATGTTGCCGCCACGATGAATGAGGTAACCGACGAGGACCGGCTGCGCGCCGATCTTTACAACTATCTCGGCGTGATGTTGGCGGCACCACCGGACCAGATGCTGCTTGACCAGACCGCCGGACTGAGCGCCGACGATAGCGCATTGGGCAAGGCGATCAACGGGCTGGCGCGTGTAGCAAAGAAGTCGGACCCGAGGGCAGTACGCAGGGAGTACAACGCTCTTTTCATTGGTCTGGGACGCGGCGAACTGCTGCCTTTCGCCAGCTATTATCTGACCGGCTTTCTCAATGAAAAGCCGCTTGCGAACCTGCGCGCGACCATGGCCGATTTCGGCATGACCCGCGCGGAAGATGTTTTTGAGCCGGAAGACAATATCGCCTCACTGATGGAAATGATGGCCGGTATGATTGTCGGACGTTTCGGACGAACGGCCAGCCTTGAGGAACAGAGGAAGTTCTTCAACGAACATATCGGCACTTGGGCGCACCACTATTTCACCGACCTGCAGGGGGCAAAGTCCTCGGTGCTCTATGCATCGGTGGGGGCGGTCGGTGCCGCCTTTATGGAGATCGAGAAAGAAGCATTTCGCATGATCGCAAGCTGACGAGTGAGCGAGCCAACCGGTGGGGATGCCCGCCAACAAGAAGAGAAGGGAGACTTCCTATGACCGAGAAACAGAAAGACGCCAGCCGGCGCGATTTTCTGAAACTGGCGGGCACTGCCGCGCCAGCAGCGATCGCGGTAGCCGCCGGGGGCGCGACGCTGGCCGCGGCCGAAACGGAGGATCGGACATCGGGAACGATGCAGGACACCGCGCATACCAGAGCGTATTTCGAATCCGCGCGGTTCTAGGGTGATCTCATGAGCTTCTGGCCGGTCGAGGAGGGCCGCCGGAGTTAGCTCTCAAGGAAGGATCCGGCTGTGCCGGACAGGGAGGAAAACAATGCTAAGGAAAAAGACCAACGGGTATACACGTCGGTCCCGCCGCTCGCCGATCATGGCGAACACGGGGGCGAAAGGAATTGACCGCCGTGGTTTCCTGCGCGGCTCGGGGCTTGCTATCGGTGGCCTGACAGCGATTGCCGCGACAGGCGGGACGGTGACACAAGCGACCGCACAGACGGCTGCCACGCGCGCTGTCGAGACAGTGAAATCGGTTTGCACGCACTGTTCGGTTGGCTGCACGGTCATCGCCGAAGTCGACAACGGCGTCTGGACCGGGCAAGAGCCCGGCTGGGACAGCCCGTTCAACCTTGGTGCCCATTGTGCCAAAGGTGCTGCGGTCCGCGAACATGCCCATGGCGAGCGTCGCCTGAAGTATCCCATGAAAATGGAAAACGGCGAGTGGGTCCGTATCAGTTGGGAAACCGCGATCAACGAGATCGGCGACGGCATGATGAAGATCCGCGAAGAGAGCGGCCCTGACTCGGTCTACTGGCTCGGTTCGGCCAAGCACAGCAACGAGCAGGCCGACCTGTTCCGCAAGTTTGCTGCCTATTGGGGCACCAACAACGTCGACCATCAGGCGCGTATCTGCCACTCGACCACCGTTGCCGGTGTGGCCAACACATGGGGCTACGGCGCCATGACCAACAGCTACAACGACATCCACAACTCGCGTGCGATCTTCCTGATCGGGGGTAACCCCGCCGAGGCGCATCCGGTGTCTTTGCTCCATATCCTCAAGGCTAAAGAGCAGAACAACGCGCCTCTGATCGTCTGCGATCCGCGCTTCACACGCACCGCCGCACACGCTGACGAATATGTCCGCTTCCGTCCCGGTTCGGACGTGGCACTGGTCTGGGGTATTCTGTGGCATATCTTCGAGAATGACTGGCACGACAAGGAATTCATCCGCACCCGCGTCTGGGGAATGGAGCAGATCCAGGAAGAAGTCGCACGCTGGACACCCGAAGAGGTCGAGCGTGTGACCGGCACCCCCGGCAACCAGCTCGAGCGTGTTGCGCGGACCCTTGCAAACAACCGCCCCGGCACCGTGATCTGGTGTATGGGTGGCACGCAGCACACCAACGGCAACAACAACACCCGTGCCTATTGCATCCTGCAGCTGGCGCTGGGCAACATGGGCGTCGCCGGTGGCGGGACCAACATCTTCCGTGGCCACGACAACGTGCAGGGCGCGACCGACCTTGGTGTTCTTGCTGACACTCTGCCAGGCTACTACGGCCTTGCACCCGGTTCCTGGGCGCACTGGGCACGTGTCTGGGAGGAAGATCTGGACTGGCTGAAGGGCCGGTTCTCGGACGCTTCCTATGGCGAAACCTCGATGATGAACCTGACAGGTATTCCCGTCAGCCGCTGGATTGACGGTGTCCTTGAGGACCCTGCGAATATCGACCAGCCGGACAACACACGGGCGATGGTTCTCTGGGGACATGCACCAAATAGCCAGACCCGGATGAAGGAAATGAAAACGGCGATGGAGAAGCTCGACATGCTTGTCGTGGTGGACCCATATCCGACAGTTTCTGCTGTCCTGCATGACCGGACCGACGGCGTCTACCTGCTGCCGGCCTGTACCCAGTTCGAGACCCGCGGCTCGGTCACGGCATCCAACCGGTCGATCCAGTGGCGTGACAAGGTCGTTGACCCGCTGTTTGAATCGCTGCCCGACCACACGATCATGGCCATGTTCGCCGAGAAATTCGGCTTCCAGGACCGCCTGTTCCGCAACATTGCCATCGACGAGGGTGGAGAGCCGAACGTCGAAGACATCACCCGCGAATTTAACCGCGGTATGTGGACGATCGGCTATACCGGACAAAGTCCAGAGCGGCTCAAGCTGCATATGGCAAACCAGCACACCTTCGACCGCACAACGCTGCGTGCTGTCGGTGGGCCTGCCGATGGTGATTTCTATGGCATGCCATGGCCATGCTGGGGCACACCCGAAATGAACCACCCAGGCACGGCAAACCTCTATGACATGTCGCTGCCGGTTGCCGAAGGTGGTCTCACCTTCCGTGCCCGTTTCGGCGTGGAACGCGACGGCGACAACCTTTTGGCGGAAGGGGTGTTCACACCCGGATCCGAGATCGAAGACGGCTATCCCGAATTCACCATGCAGATGCTGATGGATCTGGGGTGGGATGGCGATCTGACCGCAGAGGAACGCACCGCCATCGAGGCTGTCGGCGGTCCGTCTGCAAACTGGAAGACCGACCTGTCGGGCGGTATCCAGCGGGTCGCCATCGCGCGCGGCTGTGCGCCATTTGGCAACGCCAAGGCGCGGGCCGTGGTCTGGACTTTCCCCGACCCCGTCCCGATCCACCGCGAGCCGCTCTACTCGAACCGGCGCGATCTGGTGGCGGATTATCCGACCTATGCAGACAAGAAGTTCTGGCGTGTTCCGACCATGTATGAGTCAATCCAGAAGAATGATTTCTCGCAGGAGTATCCGATCATTCTGACCTCTGGCCGACTGGTCGAATACGAAGGCGGTGGCGACGAATCCCGCTCGAACCCGTGGCTTGCCGAATTGCAGCAGGACATGTTCGTCGAGATCAACACCCGCGATGCCAACAACCTTGGCGTTCGTGATGGCCAGCAGGTCTGGGTGGAAGGTCCCGAAGGCGGCAAGGTAAAGGTCATGGCCATGGTAACCGAACGGGTGGGAGAGGGCGTCGCCTTCATGCCGTTCCACTTCGGGGGCCATTTCGAGGGTGAGGACCTCAGGAGCAAATATCCTGAAGGTGCAGACCCC
>CAXQAV010000298.1:0-5570 GCA_964221795.1 Luminiphilus sp.
GGATCGTCACCATCGTTCTAGCCCATGCGACCTTCTCGATGTGCTATGTCTCGGTCGTGGTCAGCTCGCGTCTGGTCAGCTTTGACCGCTCGGTCGAAGAGGCAGCCCTTGATCTCGGCGCAACCCCGTTCGAGGCCTTCCGCCTTGTGACCCTGCCCATCATTGCCCCTGCGGTGATTTCGGGCTGGTTGCTGGCGCTGACGCTGTCGCTGGACGATCTCGTGATTGCCTCCTTCGTCGCGGGTCCATCTGCAACGACGCTGCCGATCAAGGTCTTCAGTTCGATCCGTCTGGGGGTCAGTCCCGAGATCAACGCTCTGTCGACGATCCTGATTTCGATTGTGGCGATTGGGACGATTACGGCCTCGCTGATGACCAAACGTGCAATCGTGCGTCGCCAGAAAGCCGAGAAGATGGCGGAGCAATCGGCCTAAGCTGCGTTCATGTCCTTGAGCAACCGCCCGTGCTTTTGCGTCTGGGCAATCACCTCGTCAAAGGTAGTATAGCCGCGCGCGACAAGCAGCGGCAGGAGTTTGACAAGCGCCTGTCCGGTGGCCAGCGCATCGCCATAAGCGGTATGGCGTGCTTCGGGCGGGATGGTGATCGACAGCCTCGCGCAGAGCGCATCCAGCGAGTGCGTTTCGTTGGTGCCGAAGACCACGGCCGATAGCAGGACGGTATCAAGCGCAGGGTGATCCCAGGTAACACCCATCTCGACAGCACCCTTGCGCAGGAGGCCGATATCAAAAGGCGCGTTATGCGCCACAAGGACTGAGCCGCGGGCGAAGTGGTGGAACGCGCGGCCGACCGAGGCGAAATCCGGCGCGCCCTTCATGTCATTATCGGTGATATGATGCACCGCCATTGACGCAGGCGGGATCGGGCGCGCCGGATCGACATAAGTATCGACAACCTTGCTCGCGACCAGACGACCGTTTACAATTCGCACCGCGCCAAGCTGGATCACGGCGTCCTTCTCGACGGACAGTCCGGTCGTTTCGGTGTCAAATGCCACGAATGTCAGCTCGGTCAGCGGCGTTTCCATCACATCCCGCGCAACACTCGCATTCAGCAGGTCAAAGTCAAAGACCAGCGGGCGCGGGGTCTGCGCGAGATCGACATTCGGCACAACAATCACGAGCATATAGCCGCCTCCCTCCAGCCCCTTGATGCGGGCTGGAAAGTCCCTGGTTCTGGCCTGATCATAAAGGCTGAACGCAACCTCTCCGCCCCGCTTGGCGAGTTTCTGTCTGGCAGAGAGCAGTTCTTTTGTCGCGAAGTAGTCGCTGAGCGGTGCCTTGAGGCGCGGCGGCGCGATACCTGACAGAACACCTGCCGCCTGACCGTCATAAAGCACGATTTCATCCGCCGGATTGGCAAGGATCGTGGCAAGCGGGATCTCGGTCAGCAAGGCTGTCAGCCGCGCGGCCTCGGCCTGCAGCCGCGCGGTTTCCTGCGCCACCTGACTGGCCGTGGACATCACGCTGGCGCTGAGCTGCGAGGACATGGCCGAGGCGGCAGGAGCCAGATCACCAAGATAGCGGGCGGCCTTTTCATCAACTCCCTTATCCACCCCCGCATGCGCTCGCAGCCGCAGATTGGCGGCAATCCGGTTGATCGGTTTGGCGATGTTTTCGTCAAACAGCAGCCAGACCCCCGCCGCGAGTCCTGTGTTCAGAAAGGTGAAGATCACAAAGGCCGTGACAAATGGGCCCGCAGGCAGGTCGGCAGCCCTGATCGTCCCCCACGGCCAGAGGCCTTCAGCCGGGCGCTGACCGGGCGCTGACCGGGCGCGGATCGCAGGAAAAACGACTCACTGGGATGCATCGATTCGGGAGGTGACTCGCGGCTCACAAGCTGGTGCGGAAGCCCAGAAACAGCCCGGTATTTGTCACCCCACTCCGGTGTCCGAAGTTCTCTGAATGGGCCAGCGTGATCACGGCGTCCGCCTGGTCCGAGAGTGCATAACCGTAGGTCAGATCAAGGCTGATCTCGCGGCTCTCTGGTGCAAGTGGGACAGCAACGTCCTCATATCGGGTAAGGCCGTTCTGCCGTGCAACGGGCAGGTTCAGCAGAGTTGTTCCGCCAGAGACAGCTACCGGCAATCCGACGGAGACCGAAAACCGATCATCAGCCACAAGGACGTTCCGCTTGCTCAGTGTTGCATTTACAGCGTCGAATTGAGCGCTCTGACCATCGGCCCGGCGTGTCTCCAGCGCCCGGCCGAAGTGCGCGCCAAACTGAACTGAGGTCTGCGGTCCCAAGTTGGCATCTATGGTCAGATCGGCGGCGACAAAGGGCGTGCTGCTCTGGTCAAACCATAGCGGCAGCAGCGCACCGTCATCCTGTCCGAGGCTGAGGCTTGCGGTTATGCGACCGAAGGCTGCGTTGCCGGTCTGTGCAACTGTCATGCCGTAGTGATCGGCTGCCTCCAGCACTGCAGGCATCGTCACGACAATGCGCGTCTGACCGCTGCCAACTTCGGCAACCTGCTCATCGGCATAGAGCGTGGAAAGACCTCTACTTTGGCCCAGATCGCCACGTTGCCAGCGCGCCAGCAAAAGGTCACTCCGCGGCGTGGTGGTGGACGAGGCCACGAGGTCGCCAGCGTCAACTGCAAACTGTGCTTGCAGGGCGTCGTCCACAATCAGTGTCACCCCCTGCATCGCCCGCGCGACCGCGTCACCCGTCGCACCGCCATCGACAGCCAGAGGGCCTGAGACTTCATAAATCGAGCCATCGCCGAGCGTCGCCGCCGTTGGCCCTATCGGGAGGAGTGCAGCACGGACATCAAGGAAACCATGCCCCCATTCATCGCTAATCCGGTGGAAGAACCCCTCAACCAGTTCAACCTGCCCGCTGGCATTGAAACCGGAGAATGTGTTGTCGGCGGATGCCAGCAGTCGGATGCGCAAATCATGCGGCGTCAAATCTGGAAACGCCTCGCCCAGGAGTGCGAGCGCCCCCGAAACCATCGGGGTCGCAAATGATGTCCCGGTTGCGAACTCATAGCTGGTGTCGGACGCATTTGTGGCACCGACCCATGTGCCCTCTGCTGCGAGGCACCAGGCGGCGGCTTGAAAACACGCGCCGGATACCCGGGTGGCACCCACGACGTTATTGCCGCTCATTTCAGCCTCGGCGTTGATCACAGCGAGCCAACCTGCTTCCAGCTCGGGCTCCAGCGCCGGAAGGGCCGCCATCAGGTCGCTGGTTGTATCGCTGTCTTCATTGCTGGCCGCGAAGACGACGACGCCTGTGCGGGCATAGCTTTTCAGACTTTGCAAGTATTCCGCACCGGATGCATGGCCAAAGACGGCATCATAGCTGGCACGGCTAAGCGGTGTATCCACGAAGCCCCATGAGTTGTTCAGGGCGACCGCACCCAGCTCCTCGGCAAGACGGGTCGCCGCGATTCGACCTGCGTCATTTGCGAAGTCGCCGAACCCGAGGTCTGCACCGGGCGCGACGCCAATCATCTCGGAAGACGCGCCCGCGGCCACTGAAGCAACCAGGGTGCCATGGGCGTCAGTCGCAAAATCTGGCCCTGCCTGCGTGATCGACTTGCCGGCAAACACTTCGTGACTTGTCAGAGGCCCGCCATCAACGATGACGATGGTCTGTCCCGCACCTGTCAGGCCCGCCGCATGGGCGTAGTGAATTCCGGCACTTTGCAGAGGATAGGTTTCATAGACTGGCCCGCCGTTGAAGGCCCGCCAGCGCGTATCCTGCAGCGTGTAGCGGCCGTTCGCCGTGATGAGATTTCGTGCTGCATCTTCGAAAGCATCAAAACTTTGCACATAGAAACTGCTCAGCACTTCGGGACTGGCTGGCATCGCCGAACCGCCGCCCCCGACGTTCTGGCTACCGTCACCGTTGCATCCGGCAAGCAGGAAGACAGCTGTGAGAAGCGATGGAACGCGCGCGGAGCGCTTTTGATATGCGGCTGTCATGTCAGGCTAGGCAAAGTCATCGAGGATCGTAAGTCAACGCTAGCATCTTATGTAAGAGATCAAAGATTAAGACTGGATCATGGCAATTTATTGCCGTTCCTTTGATTTGATGGCGTTCGGATCTGATCTGAAAATACCGGTCGCCCGACCGGCCCTCGAAGGCGGTGTTGCAGCAAAAAGCAAAAAAGGCCTAGCGATGGTCGCTAGGCCCCTGAAATTCTATGGCGGACTGGGGAGGATTCGAACCCCCGACCCCTTGATTCGTAGTCAAGTACTCTATCCAACTGAGCTACCAATCCGCGTACCGGGGGATTTAGCGATGCTTCGCTGGCGATGCAAGGGCGAAATCTGAATCTTTTCCGCAGGCTTCCGTGTCAGAGCGCAATCTCGTCCTTGGGCAAGGTGATCCTGAATGTTGTCCCGTTTTCGTCGGTTTGGACCAGTTTGAGCTTTCCTCCATGGCCGCGCACCAACTCGGAGGCGATCACCAGTCCGAGGCCGGAGCCGCCTTTGCGCACGCCGCCCTGAAACGGCTGGAACAGATACTCCTGCGCCTTTTTCGGCAGACCCGGTCCTGTGTCGTTGATTGTCAGATACCAGGCCTGATCGTCTTCGGTCGCCTGCAGGCAAATCTCGCCCGGTTCTCCTGTCGCCATGATCGCCTGCCGCGCGTTGCGGACAAGGTTGAAGATCACACGGAAGAGCTGCTCACTGTCAGCGCGCAGCATCATAGAGGCGGGGATATCCTCGGAGAACGACAGCGCGTAGTCACCCGCGGCGAGACGCTCGCTATCGACAACCTCATTCACGATCTGTGCAAGGTTCACGCGAGTCAGCGAAGGCGCAGGTTCGTCCACGCGGCCGAAAGCCAGCGTTGTCTCACATAGGTTGACAGCCCGTGTGATCGAATTGACCAGCTTGGGCGCCATGCGCTTCACCAGCGGATCGTCAGAAGATTCGATGCGGTCGGTAAAAAGCTGCGCCGAGGTCAGGATATTCCGCAGGTCGTGGCTGACCTTGGCGACGGCACCGCCAAGCTGGGCCAGACGCTCCTTCTGTTTCAGGGCGCTTGTCAGCTGGGTCTGCATCATCTGCAGCGACTCTTCTGCATCGCGCAATTCGCGCACCCCCGCGCTGGGCGTGATGATCTTGCGCGCATCTTCGGGCGCGCTGGCATAGGCCTGCATATGGGTGACCACGCCCTTGATCGGGCGGACCAGCAGGATCTGCACGGCAAAGAACAAGAGGCTGGCGGTAATGACCGAAATGAAAGCCGAGAGAAGCAGGATGTTCCAGCCATAGGCCAGAAGCGCATTCCTGAGCGGCATCTCGTCCATGGTGACTTCTATCAAAAGCCCGCCGTCGCGCACCGGATTGCCAATGACGCGGACAATGCGGTCTTCATTCAGGAACAGTGTCCGCAGCGCATCCATGATTAACGTCATGCTGGTCGCGTTGCGGAGGTCGTAAGTGGCCGAGATCGGCGAGGGGATCGGCGAGGACAGGGCAAGCTGACGGATTTCGTCGCGCCGCAAGACGACGTTGTAGACCTCCGCATTGCGCAGAAGTTCCGCTTCGAGATCGGCACTGATCATGTCGTCCGCTTCCAGCGCGAGC
>CAXQAV010000299.1:0-2091 GCA_964221795.1 Luminiphilus sp.
CTGGGCGACGTGGTTGTTGCTGCTGACCCCCTCCCATCGAGAAGTGCTGAACTTTGACACGGGCCTTTGCCCACAAGAAAGCGGTGCGGCGCACCGAAGGCACCAGGAGCGAGAGGCCGACCACATCGGTGAAGAATCCGGGAGTGAGCAACAGCGCGCCAGCAAAGAGGATCATCGCCCCATTGGCCAGCGGCTCGGTCGGGTCATCCAGCTGGTCAAAAGACCGCCGGAGGTTTGCCAATTCACGCGATCCCTGACTGCGCACGAGATAAGAACCGGCAATCGCCGTCGCGAGAACAATCAGCAGGGTCCACCAGACCCCGATCAGCCCGCCCACCTGAATGAACAGGGCGATTTCGATCATCGGAACGGCAATGAATGCAAGAAGAAGCCACATGGCAAAGCCTTTCATAACATGTTCGGGGGCAAGGTGGACTTGGCCCGACCCGTGACCTACATAGGAATGCAAAGGGCAGGTTACCATGCCCTCTCCCGAAACGAGGTCGAAATGAATTCTCCGATTATTCAGCTACTGGTACTTGCGGCCATCGCTGTCTTCCTGATTTTGCGGCTGCGCGGCGTCCTCGGGACGCGCGAGGGCTTTGAAAAGCCGGCTGTGACGCGACCAGAGCCATCCAACCGGATTGGCAGGCCAGATTTCGATGTGATCGAGGGTGGACCGGATCTGGATATCACCGATCACGTTGAGGAAGGCTCCGCCGCGGCCAAGGCACTTGCCGCCATGAAACGTGTTGATCCCTCATTCAACGTCAGCGAGTTTCTGGGCGGCGCGCGCGGCGCCTACGAGATGATCCTGATGGCCTTTGAGAACGGCGGTCTGGACAGCATTGTTCCGTTCATTTCCGAAGACGTTTATGAAGCCTTCGCGTCTGTCGTGGACGAGCGCCAGCGCCAGAACCTGACGGTTCAGGCGAATTTCATCGGCATCAGCGACATGACCCTTGCTGCGGCAGAGTTTGACGAAGCCACCAAAGAGGGCGAGGTGTCGGTCCGCTTCAAGGCCGAAATGACCTCCGTGGTCCGCAACGCTGACGGCGAAGTCGTCGAAGGCAGTGACAAGGAAATCAAGCGTATGAAGGACACATGGACCTTCGCGCGCAAGATGGACTCCCAAGACCCGAACTGGCGTCTGGTCGCCACCGGCGAATAAATTACGGGCGGCCAAGACATGGCCGGATTGCGCTATAGCAGATTGTCCTTTTCGGACCTTGAAGGGTGGGCTGATGATGATCATCAGGCCGCCCTTGATGTTTTTGCGCGGACCCACGGGAAGTTGCCGCCAGAATGGCCCGCTTTGGCCGAAGGGGATGCACGCCGCTTTTTCGAAACCGCCTTTGTGCCTGTGCTGATCGAGGATGATCAGCCAATGCTGTTTACAGGGTATTTCGAGCCGGAACTCGACGCCTCTCCGGTTCGGACCGAAATCCACCGTTTTCCCGCCTATGCGGTTCCGCCTGATCTTGACCGGAACTCCCCCTATCTCACCCGCTGCGAGATCGAAGGTGGGGCCCTGGCTAGACAAGGGCTGGAGCTGGCGTGGTTCGCCGATCCGGTCGATCTGTTCTTTTTGCAGGTGCAGGGGTCGGGGCGGCTGCGGTTTCCGGATGGCAGTCTGGTTCGGTTGGGTTTCGCGGCGAAGAACGGACACCCCTACACTTCAATCGGGAAGGTTCTGATTGCGCGAGGTGTCGCGAAGGCCGAGGATGTTTCGCCCGAATTGATCCGCACTTGGGTCGCGGCGCATGGTGCCGAAGGGCGTGCGCTTTTGTGGCAGAACGAAAGTTATGTCTTCTTCCGCAGGCTTGACGATGTGGCCGTAGCGGACGGTCCTTTGGGCGCGATGGGCGCCTCCGTGACCGCTGGCCGGACATTGGCCGTTGATCCCGATGTGACGCCACTCGGCGCACCCGTCTGGATCGAAAAATCCGGAGAAATCCCGATGCATCGCGTGATGGTCGCGCAGGACACAGGGTCAGCGATCAAAGGGGCGCAGCGGGCGGATATTTTCTTTGGGACCGGTGATGTGGCGGGCAAGATGGCCGGCAAAGTCAAGGATGGCGGGCGCATGGT
>CAXQAV010000300.1:0-7889 GCA_964221795.1 Luminiphilus sp.
CGGACAATTCGACTGTACGCAGCCCGGCTTCGATCAGAACCGCAATGGCCGAGACCCAGGCGATGAACTTGACGTAAAATCGGCCCTTGGCGCGGGTCTCGGGGTCATATTCCAGATAGCCGCTGTCCAAGCCCAGCGGGAAAAGCTGGCGCGACAGCCACCAGCCGAAGATGGCACAGAAACCGGCATAGGGAATGGCGTTGACGATATCGCTGCCGCGCAAGCCGAAGATTCCAAGGAGCGCCAGCGCTTCCGTCACCGCATAAAGGCCAACAAGCGGCACAAGTATCTGCGCGAATGAAACAAAGAAACGATAAAGCGGCACCCACCGCCCTCGCAGCCCCGACAGACGCGCGCGCCAGCCCGTGACAAAGCTGCGCCTCATACTGAGCAGACCGATACCAACGACAAGCAACAACAGCGCACGCGGCAGGATGCGGGACAGCGACCCGTCAGCCATCCCCGCCGTGATGCCCACCGACAATTCCGTCGCAACGATGCCGAAAAGCCCGGCAACCGCCGTCATGGCTTCTTGGGCGGCTGTAGGGTTCAATGGCGTCGGCCCCCGTTGGGTCAGTTCCTCGGTCTCGCGCTGCAGGGCGCGGGCATCGAACTCGCGGATCAGACCCTCGGCACGGACATAGGATTCCTCGGCCAAAAGGCGGGGTGCCACCAATGCATTGCGCTGTTCGATCAGAGCGCTGCGGCGGTCGGCCACCGCTTGCGGCTCCTGACCGTCATCGGGTGCCGGTCCCAAAGCTGCGATCTGGGCATCGACGGTTGCAATGCGTCCAGCGTTCCTTTCGGTTTCGGCCAGATAATGATCTCGCCAGTTGACCAGTTCCGCACGCAACCTGTTCAGCGCAAAAAGCGATGCATCCTCGTTTGCGGCAAGCTCTTCGGCTCGGTGGGCAATCCGCTCGAAACTCTCTTCGGCGGTTTCAGGTGGCGGCACCTCCGCGGGGGCAGTCTCTGGTGCTGCACTCTCGCCTTCGAGGGTCTGCTCTGTCTCTGGTGGTGCCTCCAGCGACTGCTCCTGCGCAAGCGCGGGCAAGGCCGGTGCAAGCAGCCCGACGCCCAGCAGCAAAGAGAGCAGAAACCGGCGGATCATACGTCTTCGAAAACCGATGGCACGTTGACCTCCGCTTCCATCCAGTCGGGCGTCGGCAGGCCCTTGCTGCGCAGGAAGTTGGGGTTAAAGATCTTTGACTGATAGCGGGTGCCGTAGTCACATAGGATCGTCACAATCGTATGGCCCGGCCCCATCTCGCGCGCGAGGCGGATCGCCCCTGCCACGTTGATCCCCGTCGAGCCACCCATGCAGAGCCCCTCGTTCTGCAGCAGATCAAACACAATCGGCAAGGCTTCGGCATCAGGGATCTTGTAGGCACAGTCAGCCGTAAACCCTTCAAGATTGGCCGTAATCCGCCCCTGCCCGATCCCTTCTGTGATCGAGTCGCCCGCTGGCGGCACCTGCCCTGTGAAAAGCTTGTAAAGGCCGGAGCCATCAGGATCCGACAGACCGACCTTCACGCCCTTGGGTTGGAGGTAGGCCCCGACACCGGCCAGCGTGCCGCCCGAACCAACGGCGCATGTAAACCCGTCGATCTTGCCGCCCGTCTGTTCCCAGATTTCGGGGCCGGTTGTCTCGATATGCGCCTGACGATTGGCAACATTGTCAAACTGGTTGGCCCAGATCGCACCGTTCGGCTCGGTCTTGTTGAGCTCGGCGGCCAAACGGCCAGAGTATTTCACGTAGTTGTTGGGATTGGCATATGGGACCGCAGGCACTTCTACCAGTTGCGCGCCAGCGACGCGCAGCATGTCCTTCTTTTCCTGACTCTGGGTCTCGGGGATGACAATGACCGTCTTGAAACCCATCGACGCGCCGACCAGTGCAAGACCGATCCCGGTATTACCTGCCGTCCCTTCGACGATGGTCCCGCCGGGGCGCAATTCACCGCGCGCGATCGCATCCTTGATAATGAAGAGTGCGGCACGATCCTTGACCGACTGCCCGGGATTGAGGAACTCGGCCTTGCCCAGAATGGTGCAGCCGGTTGCCTCGGAGGCAGCACGCAGTTTGATCAGGGGGGTATTCCCGACCGCAGCAGCCAGATCGCTACGAATAGTCATGCCACATCCTCTTTCTTGCTTCTCTTAGGGTGTAGGCCCGGCATCCGGTAAACTCAAGGTGCGCGGCGGCGCAATCACCCTGCATTTTCCCGCAGACGGTCCCTGTGACGCAGCAGCCAGTAGATCAGATGCAGGGCCGGTCCGGTCGCAACCTCGCCGCTGTCTGCCAATGCCAGCGCCTTTTCAAAGGGTACCGGATGCAGGCGCAGGTCCTCGCCTTCCTCGGCCAGTCCGCCAAGATAAGTTTGGTCCTGCGGAAGGTCGCATACGCCGACGTAGGTATAGAAATAATCCGTCGCATTGCCGGGCGAGACATAATAGCCGCCTGCATCATGTAAGGTGATCTGGGACAGCCCCGCCTCTTCCTCCGCCTCGCGCAGCGCAGCCTCTTGCGGCGTTTCGCGTGCATCGATGATGCCTGCAATCGGCTCGAGCATCCACGGGTTGGGATCATGTCGCAGGATAGGGCCAATACGCACCTGTTCGACAAGAAGCACGCGGTCGCGCACTGGGTCGTAGGGTAGCACAAAAGCCGCATCGATCCCGATGAAGGCCTCGCGCCGCATCCCTTCGGCGCGCGCGCCGTCAAACCGCATGTGGGACAGATCGAACGGCTGGAACCGGAAGAAACGCCCCGCCGCAGGTGCCAGAGGCTTGGCTTCAAAATCGGATTGATCCGGCGCAAAGCGCTGGACGGCGGGTGCTGCTGCAGCACGGTGCTTGGCCCAGGCCCGCGCCTCGATCATCGGCCACATACCCCGCAAACTCGCGTGGTCGGGAAGCGGGTCCAAAGCAAATAATTCCTGCGCTGCCAGTATCGCCGGGGTCAGATGGCCTGCCTCCCAATCAGCGAGAGACCAGTCTCCCTGTCCCGAGAACACGTCAGGTGGCGGGATATACGCATGCGCCTCGCGTGTGCCGTCGGCTGTTTCTACGGACACAGTTTCAAAGCCATAGCCAAACGCCAGCTCATAAAGATCAAGGCGGGCGCGCTGGTCTTCCGTCAACCCGCGCCACAACAGACCTTCAGCGCAGCCATCGCGCTCTGCTGCAATGAAGGGCACACAATTCCCTGCAACCGGATGAACGGCATAGCCCGCAAGCCGCGCAGGCACCGGGTCAAGCACCCCGGGCCCCGCGACTGCGGCCAACAGCGCATGCGAGCGAAGGGTACCATAAACAAAAAGATCCATGCGTCAGGGAAATCGACGGCCGATGATCTCTGTGGCCCATGCGCAGACAAGACCACCGATGATCACCGAAGCAACAATGCTGACGTCATAGAACTCCAGCCCGCGCTCGGCCATAATGGCAAAGACGTCAATGACAGCCTCGGTCGGGCCATCGTAGCGCAGTCGCATCCCGTTGTTGAGCATCTCTTCGAAAGCCAGCGAGAAGACCATCAAAAATGCGATCAGGGGCCCCGTGGTCAGGCCGATGCCCGTTGCCGAACTCATCCCGCGGCCAGCGCGTGTTCCGCAAACTTTCCAGCCAACGAATATGCCGATCAGGGTCGAAACCGGAAACCAGTAGCCGGGTGCGCGTTCTTCGGGAAAGAACGGGATCGAGAAGGTCGCGAGATACCACGCAAACAGACCGAAAAAGATCGCTCCTGCAAGACGTCCAGCTGTGGGCATCGGATCACTTCCCCTCTCACGCTGCGGCGCACGCGGTTCAGGCCGGACGTGTCACCGTGATCTGTGTTACATCGCAGTTTCCGCTATCGAATGTCGCGGCACAAGAGGTCAGATAATAATCCCACATGCGCTTGAAGCGCTCGTCAAAGCCGATTGCAGAGACCTGATCCCATTTCTCGTTGAAGGTGTCATGCCAGCGGCGCAAGGTCAGGGCATAACTTTTGCCGAACTCGATCGAGCCCTTGACGGTCATACCGGCCTTCTCGACCTCGGACCGCAATACCGACGGGCTTGGCAACATACCCCCCGGGAAGATGTATTTCTGGATGAAATCGACCGTCTTTCGGTAGGCCTCGAACCTTTCGTCCTTGACCGTGATGATCTGTAAGGTCGCGTTCTTGCCGGGCTTAAGGCAGTTGTGAACCGTCTTGAAGTAGGTCGGCCAATACTGTTCCCCCACCGCCTCGAACATTTCGATGCTGGCGATCCCGTCGTACCGGCCCTTCTCGTCGCGGTAGTCCTGCATCTTGATCTCGACCATGTCAGACAGCCCCGCCTTTTCCATGCGGGCCACGGCATAGTCGTGCTGTTCCTTGCTGATGGTCAGACCGGTTACCTTGATACCGCGCTCTTTGGCGGCGTATTCGGCAAACCCGCCACAGCCGCAACCGATCTCGAGGACATGATCACCGGCTTTTGCCCCCATCTGGTCGATCATGCTGGCATATTTGGCGGTCTGGGCAGCTTCAGTGCTTTCCTGACCGGTTTCAAAAATGGCCGAGGAATAGGTCATCGTATCGTCCAGCCAGAGGCTGTAGAAATCGTTCCCCAGATCGTAATGATAGCTGATGTTCTTGCGCGCCTGCGTTTTCGAGTTGCGCTGCATCCAGAACCGCAGACGCTCGTAGAACTGCACCAGTTTCTGGGCCGGAAAGCCGTCATAGATGTGGTCAGCCTCGTCATGCATGAAATACATCAGTGCCATCAGGTTCGGCGTTGTCCACCAGCCGTCCAGATAGGCTTCGGAAAAGCCCAGATCGCCTTCGCGAACCGTGCGGGCAAAGAGATCCGCATTATGAACATGGATTTCGGCCACATGGCCCGGCTCGGGACCCTCGGCGCGAAAATGACGACCGTCAGGCAGAATGATATCAATCCGCCCCTTCTTGAGGTCCTTTGCCTGATCGAAAACACGCGCAAAGTAGCGGGGGAGACCTGTCTGGCCTTCGGTACTGGTCAAAATCATCGGCGTTCCTGTCGTCATCGTTCTCGTCAGCGGCCAGGTCGCGCCGCTTCACTTTTTGTCAACCTAAACTGTCATACGGCGAAGTCACGGGAAACGTTCAAAAAACCGCCCTTGACCTTGGGGAAATCAGAAGCCCCGGTTCTCGTAGGCCGCAAGCGCCCGCTGGCGCCCCTCTTCGGCTGATACGATCGGATCGGGATATCCGTCATCCGCTGACATGCCCCACGACAGGGGGATCATATCAAAATAGGCGCGCGCTGTCTCGGTCGGGGTGCGATAGCCTTCGGCAATCCAGCGTCTGACATAGGTCCGGTCCTTGTCGAACTTGTCCAACTGGGTCACGGGATTGAACACGCGGAAATAGGGTGTGGCGTCAGGGCCGGAGCCAGCCGACCATTGCCAGCCCATCGCATTGCTGCAAGGGTCCCAGTCGATCAGGCAATCAGCGAACCAGTCCAACCCGATCTTCCAGTGACACATGAGGTGTTTGGTCAGATAGGAGGCCACGATCATCCGCCCGCGATTGTGCATTGTGCCGGTCACATACCTCTCGCGCATGGCGGCATCGACAAAACGGATTCCCGTGCGGCCCTGTTTCCATGCCTTGACCTCGGCCAACCGTTCATCCGTGTTCCACGGAAAGGCGTCCCAGTCCTCTTTCCAGTTACCACTGGTGATGCGCGGCGTGTGAAAGGCCAGATGATAGGCAAACTCGCGCCAGACCAGTTCCTTCAGGAACACCTCCGCATCTGCTTTGCCGTCATGCAGCGCGCGCCAGCCCGCATGCCAGCAACGGCGGGGGCCGATCTCGCCGTAGGTCAGGTTCTCCGAAAGACCCGAAGTGCCATCAACCGCGGGCAAATCGCGGTTCTTCGCATAATCCGCAATCCGATGCGCGATGAATGCCCCCAGCCTGTCAGAGGCCGCCTGCTCGCCCACGGTGCAATGACTGGCCAGAATATCGGCCCCGCGCTGCATCGCCTTGGCCATTTGCCAGTCAATCAGATCATCACTCGCCGGCCAGCCATCGGGCGCGGGGATTGTCGCTGGTGTGGGCAGATCGGACGGGACATCGCGATCACGCACCATTTTCCACATCGGCGTGTAGACTTTGTAGAAACCGCCCGTCTTGGTCTCGACAGTCCAAGGCTCAAAGAGCACGTGGCCCGCGAAACTCTCCGCCGTGATCCCGTCTTCCTTGAGCGCCGCTTTCAGATCGGTGTCCCGCGCCCGTGCCTCTGGATCATAAAGCCGCGACCAATAGACGGCCCCTGCCCCCGTCTCGCGGATCAGATCCCGCAGCACATCCAGTGCCTTGCCGCGACGGAGGATCAGGCGCGCGCCCTTCTCGGCCAATGCCTTGCCCAGACTTTCCACCGACAGCCCCAACCGCATCTTGGGTGCAGCCCCCATGGCTTCGGTCAGTTCGTCGTAAATGAAGACCGGAATAACGGGCCGACCGGACTTAACGGCCGCCGTCAGCGCCTCGTGATCGCCCAACCGCAGATCGCGGCGGAACCACATCAGAATGGGGGAATTGCTCATCAGCTCGGGCCTTGTTGTTACAAGACCTGATCTAGCGCCCCGATCAATGCGTCAACCTCGGCCTTTTCTGTGTAATGGACAAAACTGACCCGCAGCACGCCCCTGGCGAGGTCCACGCCCAAGGCTTGAAGCGGGCGCTGGGCGTAGAAGTCACCACCACCGGCCATCACGCCATAGGGCGCAAGCCTTGCCGCCGCAGCCTCGGCATCTGTGTTCAAAGCAAGTGCCACCGTCGGCGCCCGCCGCTGCGCTTCCCTTGGCCCGAGCAACCGGACCGAGTTCTTGGCTGCAACATAGTCCAGCAGCGGCTGTAACAGCGCCACCTCGGCCCCGCGCATCAGATCATGCGCCTTGCGGGCCGCGTCCGCCCCCTGCCCGCCACCGTGATGCGCGGACAGCGCCTCGAAATAATCCGCCATCCCCGCCGACGCCGCGACCTGCGCATGATCCGGCCCTGCTGGCGTGAAGCGTTTGTAAAGACTATCCCCGTTGAAGTGGTGCCCCTGATTGGGCAACTCGAACCCCCAATCCTCGCGGATGACCATGATCCCCTGATGCGGGCCATAGGTTTTGTAGGCGCTGAAGAGGTACACATCGCACCCCAGATCACCCACATCGGGGAACCCGTGCGGCGCATAGGAGACACCATCCACACAAACACGCGCACCCGCCGCCTTGGCCTTGGCAGTGATCGCCTTCACATCGTTGATCTCGCCCACGACGTTAGAACAGTGGGGAAAACACAGAAGGGCCGCATCCTCCTGGAGCAGATCATCCAGATCGTCGGGGTTCAGCGACCCTGTCTCGGGATCAATCTGCCATTCCAGCACCTTCACCCCGTCCTCGGCCAGACGGCGCCACGGGCCGGAATTGGCCTCGTGATCCTGATTGGTGACAATGATGCTCTGTCCCGGCTTGATCCATTTGCGGACGGCTTGCGCGAGCACATAAGTATTCTGCGTGGTCGATGGCCCGAAAGAGAGCTCATGGGTCTTGACCCCCAGCATCACCGCCAGACGGAAGCGGGCCTCGTCCATTTCCTCGCCCCCCAGACGCGAAACCTCATAGGGGGCGTAGGGCTGGACCTTCCGTTCGGTGTAACAGCGGTACAGGCGGTCAACAACCTGACGGCAGGTGTAGGACCCGCCGGCGTTTTCAAAGAAACCCTGGCCTTGCAGGCTGGGTTGGTCAAAAGCGGGACACTGGGCCCGGACCCATGCGATATCGAGTTCCATGAGACATGGATACGAAAACGACCCCGATGCGCAAGCACCGGAGCCGCGAATATCAAGCCCGGTCGCAGATTATTCCGCGGGAACCGAGCC